>JAGDDB010000184.1 GCA_017958265.1 Oscillospiraceae bacterium
AAAGCGGGATGTTTTCCGAGGAAAGGCCTTCCGGGTAGCCGCTGCCGTCCCAGCGTTCGTGGTGATATCCGGCAAGGTTTTTGGCCTCGGCGAGGTATCCGGGCTCAGGAACGATGCTTATTGCCTGATCGATAATGTCTCGGCCGTCCGTGGTATGTTTTTTCATGGTGTTGAATTCGTTTTCATCCAGCTTGCCCGGCTTGTTGAGCACGGAATCGGGCACCTTTATTTTGCCTATGTCGTGCAGGGGCGCGGAATTTATCACGCTTTCCACATACTCATCGGTGAGCTGAGAAGCGAATTTGCCCTCGCGGCGAAGCTCATCCATTATGATGCGCGCATATGCCGCGGTCTTGCGGATATGGTCGCCGGTGCACTCATCGCGGCTTTCGACAAGCTCGGCGAGCACCAGGATCAGCCCGTTCTGCATGCGCGTGATCGTTTCGGTTTTTTTCCGGACTTCCGAGACATACTGCATGCTGTCCTCGGAAGTCTTCGTAAAGGCCCGGTAGAGGTTTTCGATCTCGTCGCCGGTGTGTATATCGAGCGCCTTAAGACGCTCTATGCTGTCGGCGCGCGCCTCTTCGCTGTTGAAAGCAAACGCGCCGGCGGCCAGGGCCATGCTGTTGACCGGGAAAATGATATTGTATTTAACCAGACGGAGAGCCGCGGCGAGAATGAGGATGAAGAAGCCGAGGAATAAAAGCACCTCGCGGATGATGAAGCTCCGCTCGCCGGAGGCGAGGCGGTTCATTGATATGTCCGCGGCCGCGTAGCAGCGGCACACACCGCTTGAATCGTAAACCGGTTGGTAGGCGGTAAGCAGCCAGCCGAATGAATCATCCGAGATGATGGGCTCGATGCTGCGTCCGGCGAGCAGATCGTCCAAATAGGGAAGAAAGGACTCATCAAAGGGAACTACCTCGCCGGGCTCGGAGCCGGGGACATCGTCGGTATCCAGGTCAAAGACGACGTGGCATCCGTCTTCCATGATCTTGTAGACGTATATGTACTCTATGTCGGGTATGCCGGAGCGTATGTCGGCGAGCATTTTTTCCGTTTCGAGATATCCGTCGGCCGTCTCGCCGAGCCTGATGAATTCGTCCACCCGCTCCGCGTCGATGATCCCGGCGGCGAGACCTGCCACGCCCGTTCCGAGCCGGGTATGATCCTCAATGCTGAAACGGCGGTAAAGGAGCATGCTGACGACCGTCGCCGCGGCGGCGATACAAAGCGAGGAGACGATCACGAGAAGGAGCAGCTTTGCCCCGAGAGATACGCCGCGGCTGTTCACCGAGGCCGCTTCGCGTATGCTGTCGGAGGACAGGGGCGCCTGCTGCCAGCCTACGAAGCGCATATGTTCTTTCAGGCGGCCGGGGAGCAGGAAAATGATGATCAAAGCTATGATCACGCTTGCCGCAGCGGCTGCAAGCTCGGTGAGAAGATCCGCGGCAAAGGCGGAAGAAGACGGGGACAGGCGCGTGCTTTCGGCTATGCGCAGCGCAAGAGACGAAGCGGGGAACTCCGAAGAGAACTGAAGAAGAAAACAGTTGAGAGCCGATTTGAAAAACGCGGCGAAAAGCGAAACGCAGATCAAAAACAGTACAGAGCCGGAAAAGCGTTTAAGCCAGCCCTTTCCCGCAATGAAGGCGGCGAAGATCGCGGTGAACACGTTCACGGTCGCGAAATATACGTTGTTGAAGTCGCTTATACCGCGTATCAGCGCGGTGAGAAGCCCCACGGCTATACCGGGGATATATCCGCCGAG
>JAGDDB010000185.1 GCA_017958265.1 Oscillospiraceae bacterium
CCTCCGCTGAGACCGCCGAAAAACAGCCCGGTGCATATCGCGAACAGCGGCAGAGGAAGAGGGCACGCTCCGCCTATGCGCAGACGGGAAAAGACCGCGCTTTGAAGAAAGTACAGTATAAGCAGCAGACCCAGGCGGGTAAGCAGACTTTTTACTCGCTCAATGTTCAGTGCTTTCATCGCTGCTCCGTATCACAAAAACCTGCTCCAGCCCGGCAAGATCCGCGGCGGGCTCTATCACGCCGTAGTCGGCGTAGCCCGCCTGATCGGGCAGCACCTGGCTGACCGTGCCCACGGTGAGGCCGGAGGGATATACGCCTCCCGCGCCGGAGGTTATGACCGTGTCGCCTGTTTTTATCGGCTGTTCGCCTTCGGAGTAATCCATGCGCAGCCTTCCGTCGGGCAGGAGAGCAAAATCGCCGCGCGCCACGGCCTTGACGCCGCTGCCGGCGATATATACTCCGACGGCGCTTTGAGGACTGGTTATCACGGTGACGGTAGCCGAGTGCAGGCCGGCGTCCGTAACGCTGCCTACGACGAAGCCGTGCTCGGTCACTACGCAGTCGCCCTTGTTTATGCCGGCGCGGGTGCCCTTGTTGACGGTAAAGGAGGGGGACCAGCTGTCGGCGGTCCAGGCGGTCAGCCTGACGTCGATATATTCAAAATCCGCGTTTTCTTCGCTGAGCTTCAGCAGACTGCGGAGACGCTCGTTTTCTTCCCCTGCCGACGCGAGGGAATCGAGCTGCAGCTCCAGCTCGGCTATCTTAGCTTTGAGGCGGGTGTTTTCCTCGGCAAGCACGTCCTGGTCGTGCATATATCCGAACAGGCGCTCCAGCTGGGCCACGCCGCGGTCGAGCAGGCGCTGAACGGGCGCGGTCACGCCGCGGAGAGGGAAAATGCCCGCTCCGCCCAGGGTCCAGCTCGCGCAGATGAGGAAGAGCACCGCGGCAAGCGCAATCGCCACGGTTTTTCCCGCTTTTTTGAAAAAATTCTTCATATTATCTCTTCGCCGATACTTGCCATAAGCTGTCCGAGGCGGCACACCGGAAGGCCTACCACATTCCAGAATTCACCGTCCACTCGCTCAACGAACAATGCCGCCATGTCCTGGGCGCCGTACGAGCCGGCTTTGTCCAAAGGCTGCCCCGAGGCAACGTAAGCGTCGATCTCCCGGGAGGAAAGCTCTCTGAACCACACGTCGGAGGCGGCGCAGTCGGATATGCGCTCGTCACCGCGGATAAGCGCAATGCCCGTATAGACCGTGTGGCGGCGTCCGGACAGTTGGCCGAGCATGCGCTTGGCGTCCTCGGGACCGGAGGGCTTTTCAAGTATGCGTCCGCCGAGACATACTACCGTATCCGCGGCAATGACCAGACTGTCCCCGCCCACCTGCGGAGCAATACTTTCGGCCTTGCACATGGCTATATATTTCACCGCCTCGTCGGGAGGCAGCGATGCGGGATAAGCGGCCTCGCTGGAGGCGGGCATGACGGTGAAATCCCTTATTCCTATCATTTTGAGCAGCTCGCGCCGACGGGGAGAGGCGGAGGCCAATACGATCCTGCTTTTCATTCGATCTTGCCTTTCGTATTCGTAAGCCGCGGCGGGCGGCGATATCGAAATATCATGGTGAATAAGCGCCACGCCTCGGGGAGGCGGGAGCGCGGCACGATTTGCAATACAATAAGTATATCATATCAGACCGGGCTTGCAAATATGAAAAGAAGTGAAAAAGAAACGCGGGTACCGTATTGATATATTGTCGGGCGCTATGATAATATAAGCGTACGGCGTTCATTTGACCGCCCGGCGCGGGCGCCGGGAAAGATGAGCCCAACGAAACGGAAAGGAGTGCCGCGACGTGAGCAAAAGCGAATACATACTGCCCATACCCGAGACCGTCGCCATGACGCAGACGGCGGCCGACGCGCTCATATCATCCGGGCGAGGGGACGCGGCGCTGCTGTACATATACATACTGCGCAACAAAGGCTATTTCAGCGAGGACGCGGCCCGTGAAAAACTGGGACAAGACTTCCCGCTGGCCGGCGCGGCGGCGGAACTGGAGAGCCTTGGGCTGATAGCCGCGCACAGCGTTGACGTCCGCGGGGAGGAGCCGGAAAAAAAGCGGACGCGGGGAGGCAAAGGCACGGTGGAAAGGGAGGATGCTCCGCCCCAGTATACCGCCGAGGACGTCAAGCGCGGAGCCGATTCCGACCCCGCTTTCGCCTCTTTGATCAGCGAGGTGCAGCAGCGCCTGGGGAAGATGCTCACCGGCGCGGACCTCATGATACTGTTCGGGATATACGATTATCTCGGACTGCCGGCAGAGGTGATACTTATCCTGCTTTCCTACTGCATCGAGGAACAGGAGCGGCGCCTGGGCGAGGGGAGAAAGCCCACCATGCGCATGGTGGAAAAGGAAGCGTATTTCTGGGCGCGCAGCGATATATTTACCCTCGACGCCGCGGAAGAATATATAAAGCGAAAGAACGAGCGAAGAAAAAACAGCTATGAGATAAGAAATCTTCTCGGCATCAAAAACCGTCAGCTGTCTACAACGGAGGAAAAGTATATAATGTCCTGGCTGGAAATGGGTTTTTCCTCACAGGCCATAGCCATGGCGTACGACAGAACGGTGCTGAATAAAAAAGAGCTTGTATGGCCGTATATGAACCGCATCATGGAAAGCTGGCATAAAAAGGGCCTGCACAGCGTTTCCGAGATAGAGGCGGGAGACCGCAGAACGTCTCCGGCGAGGGCGCAGGCCTCCGGCGCGCCGACGGGCGAGGAATATGAGCGCATGCGGAGATTTGTCAATAAGTTGGGAGGCGGAGACGATGGCCCTTGACGGGAAAATACTCGCACGTTCCCTTGACAGCTACCGCGCCGGACTTCAGCGGCGCACGCGGGAGACGGAACGGCTGAGACAGACCATATACTCAAAACAGCCGCGAGTGGAGCAGATCGACAGACTGCTCTCCGAGACGGTCGCCGCGGCGGTCGCGGCGGCGGTGAGCGGCGGAGGGGACCCGCGGGAAGAAATAGAAAAGCTCAGAGACGAAAATCTTGCCCTCCAGGCGGAGCGGGCCGAGCTGATAGCCGAGCTGGGCTATCCCTATGACTGCATAGACGACAAGCCCTTCTGCGAAGAATGCTCGGATCACGGTTTCATAGGAAAAAAGCCCTGCTCCTGTCTTATGGAGATCTACCGCGAGGAGCAGAGAAAGGAGCTGTCTTCGCTGCTCGATCTTTCGGGCGAGAACTTCGGCAGTTTCCGGTTGGATTATTACGACGACACTCCGGCGGAGGGCGGGGGAGTATCCCCGCGCAGGCACATGAAAATGGTATATACCGCCTGCCTGAGATACGCGGAGAGCTTTTCTCCCGACGGGGAAAACCTCTTTTTCAGCGGCGGCACCGGTTTAGGCAAGACCTTCCTGTCCTCGTGCATAGCCGGCGCCGTATCCGAAAAAGGATACTCCGTGGTATACGAAACGGCGATAGAGCTTATTTCGAGCTTTGAAAGGGCCCGCTTTGACAAAGGCGAGGACGCTGAGGAGGGCGAAGAGAACGTGCGCCGGTATCTCGGCTGCGATCTGCTGATAATCGACGATCTCGGCACGGAGCTGTCAACCTCCTTTGCAGCGGGAGCGCTTTACGACGTGATCAACAGCCGCCTGCGTTCGAGGAAAAACACGGTGATAAGCTCAAACCTCGGCATAGACGAGATACGCAGGCGCTATTCTCCCCAGATAGCCTCGCGCCTTGAAGGGGAATATGAAAATCTCAGATTTTACGGCAGGGACATAAGACTGATAAAGCGCGGTCTGTAAATGCGATCACGATCATAAGATGACCGACGCCGGGACGTGAAAGCGCCCCGGCGTTTTTCTTTTTTTGCGCAGGGCGGACATCGGCAGATCCATTCTCAAAAAACGGGATATTCCCCATGTTTCGGTTTTTGACTCTCCGCAGCGTTTCGTTTACTATCGTATTGCAGGGCGCCTTGAATTCGTTGAAAGGGGAATTTTCGTTGAACAGAGAGAAATTCATCGACAATCTGATCGGTGAGAGAAAGACCCGGCAGCTTACCCAAAAGCAGGTCGCCGAGGTCCTCGGCATCTCGGACAGGACTTATTCCAAATGGGAAACGGGGGAGACGGAGCCGGACATAGGCAGTATATGCCGTCTGGCGGAGAGCTACGGGATATCTCCGGCCGTCTTCTTTGATGACGAAGCGCCGGAAAAATGCGGAATGCTCCGCAGAGAACTGACGGCCATGACGCCGGTCGGAGCCATGCTGCGCACGCGGGAAATGATGGATGAGGCTTTCGAGGGCCTTTGTGACAACGCGATGAGGCTGAATAACGACCGGAACGAGGAATCCGCCGCGCTTTTTTCCGAGCCGCTGCCCGTGCTGCCCGCGCCGGCGGAAGAGAAATGCGGTTTTATCGACAGAGGCAACGGTTATTATCTGCGTGTTTGGGAAAAAGACGCGGATCTGAGACTGCTGCTGATGCCCAGCGAAGCAGGAGACGCCCCGATGAGGTATGAAGCGGCGGAGCTGTCCGAGCTGTTCGGCGCGCTGAGCTCCGCGGAGCTTATATCGTTCCTGCTCACGGCCCCGAAGGACGGCTGGTATTCGCCGGAGTATCTGAGCCGGGAGACCGGTTTGCCCGAGGAGCGGGTGCGCGGCGCGCTCCGGCTGCTGGCGTCTCTGAATGAGGCGGTATGTATACCGACACAAACGGCCGAAGGCGAAAAGGAAACTTATCAGGCGGGCGATATGCGGATAATCCGCGGCATATTCACCCTGGCGCATCTGATCTTGAAACAGCGGCGAAAGGGGGAGGACAAATGAGCCTCGGAGAAAATATACGCAGAGGCAGGCTTACGCTCGGCCTTACCCAGGAGGCACTGGGAGAAAAGCTCGGAGTGGCAGGTCAGACCGTTTCCAAATGGGAGAGGGACGAGAGCCTGCCCGACGCGGCTATGCTCCCGCCGCTGGCGGATATACTGGGGCTGTCGTTGGACAGAATGTTTGACAGAAATACGGCTCGGTATGAGGACGCCGAGGCATCGGTGAAAAACTGGCTGTTGTCTTTGGGAAAACGGGAACGCTGGCAGGGCGCTCTGCGGCTTGCGCGCTTTATTCAGGCCGTACTCGCCGGTATGCTTGAGAGGCTCCCGCCGACATTCGTGAAAGAGTGGCTCGAGGTGCCGGAAGGGGACGGCGGATGCTCCGCGGAGGAGGGCTTTTCGCTTTATTCCTCACGGGAAAAGCTGCCGCTGTTCACGCTGTTTCCGGAGCCGGAGGCCGGCTGGGGCCCGGCCCTGGAAAGGGACGATCCCGCTGTCTGGGAGGCGCTGAGCAGCGCCGATGTTCGCAGATGCCTCGGAGCGATATATAAACACAAGCGGTACATGCGCATGGACCGGGGATATCTTGACCGCTTTTTCGATGAGCTGGGGCCCGGCGATACGGAAAAGGTCCTGTCGGGGCTGGAAGCCCTTGGCGTACTGCGGCGCGGCAGGACGCGGATCGACGGGGAAGAGACGGAGATATTCACCTTCTGTCCTCAAGTCAATGTATTGCAGCTTCTGCTGCTCGGCAGCGCCGGCCCGCTGGGATCGGCAAGCTTCGGACCGTAAGGCGAAGGGAGACGAACCTCTGCCGCCCGAGAGCGTATCTTTTCGGCGCTTTTTGCCCTTTTTTCTTTGCAAGGCGACAGCCTTACCGCATCAAAAAGAACAAAAATCACTCGAAAATCTTCCCCTCTCGGGTGCCGTGCAGTTTTCACGGAGCGGATTTGTGTTGAGACAAGGCGCAGCGGGCAGG
>JAGDDB010000186.1 GCA_017958265.1 Oscillospiraceae bacterium
TTCAGCGATAGGAAGTCCCGGACGAGGTCGTAATAGCCGGCGAATTCCGACAGCCCTCTGTGTGGCCGCGCCTGGCGCATGATGCCGTGCCAGCAGTAGTCTTTGTCCTGCCAGCAGAGCTCCTTCATCAGCGGAGAATTGTAAAGCGCATGATTGACCGTTGTGCGGTCAAGGTTCAGCTGCTTTGCGATCTCCCGCGCCTTGATCCCGTCGCTGCGGCAGATCGCGGCGCAGACGGCCCTCTCTGTTTGATTTGCGGTCTTGAGTTGCGATTGCATAAATGATGCGCTGCTCCTCTTGCTTCTGCATACGGTTTCGAATGCAGGTTAGTTTTAATTCTGCCTTTTCCTGTGATCCCGGTTGGGTTTTTCCGATCCAAAGAGCTCCACGGCGGCGTCCGTCAACTCCTTCGGCCAGACATGCTCGCCGCGAAGATCTCTTCCGTGATCTCATACAGATGGCAGTAACCGCATCCGCCGCGCTCCGCCGTGTATCTGCCGTTCTCTTCATTACGGCAGGCCTTCCGGCCGTCGCCTTCCTTGAATAGATAGTAAGTTCACGATCAGTCTCCCATCAGCTTAACAAATATATTTCTGCGGCGCGGGCCGTCGTATTCACAAAAATAGATCCCCTGCCATGTGCCTAAGACCGGCCGACCGTTCTCTACGATGATCTGTTCGGAAAATCCGATCATGCTTGCCTTGAGGTGTGCCGCCGAATTGCCCTCCATGTGCTGATACCCGTCCTCCCAGGGGACGAGCTTATCGATCTCCATGGTGAAGTCGCGCACCACGTCCGGGTCGGCGTTTTCGTTGATGGTGACGGCGGCGGTCGTGTGCGGGATAAACACCGTGCATACGCCGGAGCGTATACCGCTGTCCTCTACGGCCTTTCGGATCATGTCCGTGATGTTCAGCATCTGCGTGTGCTTCGATGTGTTTACGCTCAGCTTGGTCAGCATGGCGTGTCGCCCCTCCTGATGATTTCTGTGTTTTTTGCGTTTTCGGTCAGACGCTCCGCGTCCCGAACCGATGCTTTTTTCTGCTTAGCTCAGCAATTTACCTGATTCCTGACACTTGATCAGGGACATACGCTCTCTCCTCAGTTCTCATCACCGCTTTATTCCGTCAGACCGAGTTTCTTAAGCCGTGCACGGACCGCGCCATTGGATCGTTTCAGCGTATGTCGGAAACATAGAACAGGCAGCGGGAGATCCTCGCTTGATGGATACGATCGTTTTCACCGGCAGGCCGGTCCGTCAGTGGATCGATTCCGTTTGCCAGCTTGTCCAAATACATTTTGGCACGCTGCAGGGTTTCAAGCTCTGTCATATATACCTCACCTTTTTCATCTCCATAAACAGGAACTCGCCGGTTCTCTTTGGGAATCATACAGGATGCTTCCGTTATTTGCCTTATCTATCATAAACGCATTTTGGAGGGCCGTCAACTTTTCTCATATGCAAAAGGATGCCTCCCGCGTCCTGACCGCGGAACCCAAGTTCGTCCAAAAGTGCTGTAAACAGGCACATCCCGAGGTCGTGTCTGCTTCTGAAAAAGAAAACCCTTGAAAAAATCTTTTATGTCAACTTTTGAAAAACCATTTTTCGCAAAATGCTGCATGTGTCCACTTTTGAAAAAAGAAAATGATAAAAATAATTATCCGTGTCTACTTTTCTTGACCGGTACAATACGGGGCCTGCGTTCTTGCCATTTCGTGCAGATGCAGCCCTCGCATACTTGCTTTTTCGTGCATTATTATTCTTTGTAAACTTGCTTTTTCGTGATCAGCGGGGTATAATAAGCTCAACGAACCAATTTGGAGGGTTGCGGTATGCTGAAGCGCAAGATCTATGATGATCTTCTTTCGTGGAAGCAAAAAAGCAGCGGCAAGACCGCTCTTATGATCGACGGCGCACATCGTGTCGGCAAAAGCTTTATCGCGGAATTGTTCGCAAAGCAGGAGTATAAGAGCCATATCATCATTGACTTCGGCAACGCGCCGCAGGATATTCTCGATCTGTTTATCAACGAAAGCTCCGACCTGGATCTTTTCTTTGCCAAGCTCAGCGCGTTTTATTCCACCGTTCTTCATAAGAGAGAATCGCTCATCGTGTTTGACGAGGTGCAGCAGTTCCCTCGAGCGCGGCAGCTGATAAAATATCTTGTCGCGGACGGACGCTATGACTATCTGGAAACCGGGTCGCTGATCCGCCTGAAAAAAAACACCGAGAACATCATCCTTCCCTCAGAGGAGGAACACATAGAACTGCTCCCGATGGATTTTGAGGAATTCCTCTGGGCGCTGGGAGACGAAGCAACCGTTCCTCTGATCAGGAACTGCTTTGAGACAAAGAAACCGTTGGGTCAGGCTCTGCACCGAAAGGTGATGAACGATTTTCGTCAGTATGTGCTGGTCGGCGGTATGCCGCAGTCCGTTCTGGCCTATATCGACGGGAAGAACTTTGCGGCGTCGGATGAAGCCAAGCGCCGTATCCTGCGGCTGTATCGGGACGACGTTTCCAAGTTCGCCGCCGGATATGAGGAAAAGGTTTATGCTGTCTTTGACGGGATCCCCGGTCAGCTATCCAAGAAGGAGAAAAAGTACAAGCTGTCTTCTCTGAGCAAGACCGCCCGCTTCCGCGCGTATGAGGACTCTTTCATTTGGCTGAACGAGGCGATGGTCGTAAACGCCTGCTTCAATGCTACCGATCCCAACGTCGGCCTCGCGCTCAGCGCCGATCACGCCACGCAGAAATGCTATATGGCCGACACCGGGCTGCTGGTCACGCACACCTTCATGGATCGGTCATTCACAGACAACGAGCTCTATAAAGCCGTCCTGTTTGACAAATTAGACGTCAATGAAGGAATGATCATGGAAAATATCGTTGCGCAGATGCTCCGGCGCAACGGGCACAAGCTCTTTTTCTACTCTCGAAGCGACAGCAAAAACCGGGAAAATCACATGGAGATCGATTTTCTGATTACGGAGAACAAGAAGATCGCGCCGATTGAAGTGAAATCCGCCAACTACCGTTCCCATTCTTCGCTGGATAAATTCAGAAAGAAGTTTTCCAATAAGATCGACGCCTCCTACATTCTTTATCCGAAGGATGTGATGCAGAAAGACGGCGTTTGGCATCTGCCGCTTTATATGGCGATGTTTCTTTGATACGGAAGGATAGAATAAAGACGTCATCACGCTGTACAAGCTCAGCAAGGCGCTGCATTTTATGCCGGAAAACTTGCTCGAGCCGGAATACGATCGATAAAATTATGAGATTATTTACAGCCATCGACCTGTCACCCTCTATGAAGGCCGCGCTTGTCAACGCGCAGAATGATATGTATGACCGCGGCGTGCGCGGCAACTACACGCCGGAGGAAAATCTGCACCTGACGCTTGCCTTCATCGGCGAGTACCCGGACGCGGAGCCGGTGTTGGACGCGCTCTCCGCGGTATCCTTCTCCCCTTTTGACCTGTGCTTGGAGGGAATGGGCTGCTTCGGCGATCTTTGGTGGGCGGGAATGCGCAGATCCGCGCCGCTTGACATGCTCGCGCGCAGAGTGCGGCACGCGCTTGCCGAAAACGGCATCCCCTTCGACCGGAAACGCTTCTCTCCTCATATCACTTTGATCCGCAGAGCCCGCGGCGATATGCCGGTGACAGAGCTCGCATACGCTTCAATGACCGTTGAAGCATTCTCTCTTATGCGCTCTGACCGGGGACGAAGCGGCATGATCTACACGGAGCTCGGGAAAATCACGGCATGCTGAAATATAGCAGACCAAACCTATACGAACACGCTTCAAACGGCACTTTTCGGCGCTTTTCGTCTCCCCGTCCTTGACGGGCGCCGGCCCGCCTGCGTCCGGCGGGCCGAAAATCACTCGAAATATCATCCGCTTGAAGTCCGAAGGAGTTTTGCCGGAGCAGATTTGCGTCTGCGCGAGGCAAAAACGCAGAGCATCCTTTCCGGATGGTCGAGTATTTTAACGAAGTGCAGGCGGAAAGCTGCCCGTCAAAACCGGGCTGGTATAGGTTCGGTCTGCTATACCGTGCGCCGTCGCCGCGTTTCCGTTTGTTTTCCGCCTGCTGTCGGGAGCCCGAAATCCGGACGGCGTTTCGTCCGCCGTTTTCCGAATTTGTATATTTATGCCCGTCGGCGCCGCCTGACATAGACAAAGAGGCTGTCTCAAAACTGCTCTTGGAGCAGCAATGAGACAGCCTCTTTCTTGCTTTTCTCAGTAACTTTTCAGCGCTTTTATGCACGATGGGCAGATGTTTTTTCCCTTGAAATCCACTATATTCTCCGTCTTGCCGCAGAAGATGCAGGAGGGCGCGTTTTTTTTCAGTACTATCTTATCTCCCTCCACATAGATCTCCAAATAATCGCGTTCCGCTATATCGAGCGTTCGTCTCAGTTCGATGGGCAGAACTATCCTTCCGAGGCTGTCCATTTGTCTGACTATTCCCGTTGTCTTCATGCGTACGCTCCTTCCAATATTATCCATGATCCGAGGGTATTGGACATTATAACAACACTCCCCGTCTTTGTCAATGAACGCGATACCGTTTCTTGATCCCGCCTTGAAACGCGGCTCGGCCGATGATAATTCCTGCCCGCTCCGAATATGATTAATGCGGGAGGGATGCGGCATGGGTTTATCCCGTATATGGACAGGACTTATCGTAGTATCGGTCGTATTCGGGCTGATCGGAGGCCGCATCGGGGACGTCTCCGCAGCGGCTGTCGAAGGCGCCGCGGCAGCGGTGGAGCTGTGCGCCGCTCTCTGCGGGACTATCTGCCTTTGGTCCGGCATAATGGAACTCATGGACCGTTCGGGTCTGTCCGCCGGGCTTTCCCGCCTGCTCCGTCCGCTGCTGGTAAGGCTGTGTCCCTCCGCGGCAAACGACCGCGCCCTTCTCGGCGCGCTGTCGAAAAACGTTTCCGCAAATCTGCTGGGCTTAGGCAGCGCCGCCACTCCTGCGGGCATACGCGCTGCCTCGCTCATGAAGAACAGCGAAGCGGAACTGTGCCGTCTTGTGGTTTTGAACAGCGCTTCCATACAGCTCATACCGGCTTCCGTATTTGCGCTGCGCTCCTCCGCGGGCGCTGCCGACCCTTTTGACATACTTCCCGCCGTTTGGCTGAGCTCTGTTGCGTCGGTATGCGCGGGGTTAGGTGCGGCGTCTCTGTTTGAGAGGCTGAAACGGTGAGCGGAGGCGCCATAGCTCTGCTCATCGCATTTACTTCGGTTTACGCGCTGATGCGCAGGACAGAGCTTTATCCGGCACTTACCGACGGCATAGGCGCGGGGCTGAAAACGGTATTAAGCATTTTCCCTTCTCTTACCGCCATGATCTGCGCCGTATACATGCTCAGGGCCTCGGGCGCTCTTGACGCTTTTTCCGCGCTGCTGTCCCCTCTCCTTTCGCATTTGGGGATATCTTCCCGTCTTGCGCCGCTGATGCTGATACGCCCGCTCAGCGGCAGCGGAGCTCTGGCCTTCGGCTCGGAGGTGATAAACTCTCTCGGCCCCGACTCTGTCGAAGGACGTGTTGCTGCGGTGATGCTCGCATCATCCGAAACCACGTTTTACGTTGTTTCCGTCTACAGCTCCGGCGCGGGCGTGAAAAGGCTCGGATATGCCATACCCGCGGCGCTCATAGCCGACCTGGTCGTCTACATCGCCGCGGGTATTACGGTAAAGCTTCTGTTTTGAGTTACATTCTTTCCGGCGCGTCCACGCCGAGTATGGCGAGGGCGTTCGCGGCGGTTATCCTGACGCTGTCGGCCAGCTTCAGTCTGGCCTCGGCTACGGCGCGCTCCTCTCCGCGTATGCGCCTGGCTCCGTAAAAACGGTGAAAACGCGAAGCCAGCTCAATAAGATAGCGGTTTATGCGCGAAGGATCGTAGTCCCGGGCGGCAAGCCGTATCTCCTCGGGCAGCAGCGCAAGCTGTTTGATCAGCTCTCGCTCCACATCGGAGTCCAGCAGGGCCGTATTTATCTCTTTGACCGATTTTACGGGTATGCCTTCCTCCGCCATATTCTGGCACAGGCTGCATATCCTCGCGTGGGCGTACTGCACGTAATATACCGGATTTTCGCTGTCTCTGCGAACGGCAAGGTCCATATCGAAATCCAAATGAGTATCCGGCTTTGCGTTGAAGAAA
>JAGDDB010000187.1 GCA_017958265.1 Oscillospiraceae bacterium
CCAAATGCAGGACATTTCTCTGCTTCTCACGAGCAGGTCTGGAGAACTCAGCATTCCGACGGTTATTCTGTTGGGCCTCGGAATCGTCTTTTTCGGATTGATCTGCCTGATCCTTTTGTGCAAGATATCCGGAAAAATCATTTCCCTCTTCCCCGACGAGAAAAAGTCAGCGAAAAAAACTGCTGAACCGGCTGCGCAAACGCGTCCTGTCGTGATCGAGAACCGCGGGGCATTCATCGCCGCCGTTTCTGCTGTCATCGCCGAAGATCTCGGCACAGACGTCTCTGCGATCCGCATTCTCTCTGTAAAAAAAGCCTGAAAGTCGAAAAATAGAACATTTAAGGAAGGAAACCGTCATGAAAAACTATCGTGTAAAGGTCAATGGTATCGATTACGAGGTATCGATTGAACTCATCTCCGAAAGCGAAGCGAACGCCGCCGCTCCCGTTGCCGCTCCTTCCGCCGCACCGGCTGCGGCCGCGCCGGCAGGCGGTGAAAAAGTCAATGCACCTATGCCCGGTACGATCCTGGACGTCAAGGTCGCAGAAGGCCAGGCCGTCAAGGCCGGCGACGTTATCATGATCCTTGAGGCCATGAAAATGGAGAACGAGATCCTCGCTCCCTGCGACGGGAAAGTTTCCGGTCTGGCTGTCTCCAAGGGATCCACCGTTGAAACCGGCACTCTCCTCTGCGCCATTGCTTAAGCAAGCGGCATTCGGAGGGTAAGAATCAAATGGAAACCATTTTAAACTTTTTGCAGCAAACCGGCTTTTATCTGCTTGGCACCGATCTCAAAGTTCTCATCATGATCGTCATCGCGCTTATACTTGCGTATCTCGCGATCGTCAAACAGTTCGAGCCTCTTCTGCTGCTTCCGATCGCTTTCGGTATGCTTTTGACCAATCTGCCCGGTGCGGAGATGTTCCATGAGGAACTCTTTGCCGGCGGACATGTACACTGGGATCTGTTCGGCGGAGCGGTTGATGAAGCCGGAAAAGCAATCTCCGTCGGTCTTCTGGACTATTTGTATCTCGGTGTAAAGCTCGGCATTTATCCCTGCCTCATCTTCTTCGGCGTCGGCGCGATGACGGATTTCGGCCCCTTAATCGCCAACCCGAAAAGCATGCTGCTCGGCGCGGCCGCGCAGTTGGGCATCTTCGTTACCTTCTTCGGCGCAAGAATGCTCGGCTTCACCTCTGCGCAGGCCGGCTCGATCGGCATTATCGGCGGCGCGGATGGTCCCACCGCGATCTACGTTACCACCCGGCTCGCGCCCGAGCTACTCGGCCCCATCGCCGTCGCCGCTTATTCGTATATGGCGCTGGTGCCGGTGATCCAGCCTCCCATCATGAAACTGCTGACGACCAAGCGCGAACGTCAAATCGTTATGACCGCGCTCCGTCCGGTTTCCAAGCGGGAAAAGATCATCTTCCCGTTTATCGTTACTATCTTTGTCGCTTTGCTCGTTCCGTCCGCCGCCCCGCTCGTCGGCTGTCTGATGCTGGGCAATCTCTTCCGTGAATCCGGCGTTACCGAACGTCTTTCGAAAACCGTTCAGAACGAGCTGATCAACATCGTCACGATCTTCCTCGGAACGACCGTCGGCGCAACTGCAACCGCCGCGACCTTCCTGAGTTTTGATACACTGAAGATCATTCTCATGGGTGTTGTGGCATTCTCGCTCGGCACTGCCGGCGGTGTGCTGCTCGCAAAATTCATGAACCTGTTTCTCAAGCGTAAGATCAATCCTCTCATCGGTTCTGCCGGCGTATCCGCTGTGCCTATGGCCGCGCGCGTATCCCAGTCGGTCGGACAGAAAGAGAATCCCAAAAACTTCCTGCTCATGCATGCGATGGGCCCCAACGTGGCAGGCGTGATCGGCTCTGCAATTGCTGCCGGTGTGCTCCTTGCCCTGTTCGGCGCCTGATAGGGGGTAGTTTATTATGGCTAAAAATCCGCTGAAAATCACTGATACCATTCTCCGCGACGCCCATCAGTCTCAAGCCGCAACACGGATGCGGCTTGAGGATATGCTCCCCGCATGTGAGAAGCTGGACAACATGGGATACTGGTCTCTGGAATGTTGGGGAGGCGCCACCTTTGATGCCTGCATGCGTTTTCTCAACGAGGACCCCTGGGAGCGGCTGCGCGCGCTGAAAAAGGCGATGCCGAAGACCAAGCTTCAAATGCTTTTCCGCGGGCAGAACATCCTCGGTTACAAGCATTATGCCGACGATGTGGTCGAAGCTTTCTGCAAAAAATCCATTGAGAACGGCATTGACGTCGTCCGTATCTTGATGCTTTGAACGACACCCGCAACCTGTCTGCCGCAATCAAATATGTGAAGGAATACGGCGGCATTGTGGAAGCGGCCATGAGTTACACTGTCAGCCCTGTTCACAATGAGGACTATTTCGTCAAGCTGGCCTGTGAACTTGAGAAAATGGGCGCCGACACCATTTGCATCAAAGACATGGCGAACCTGCTTCTCCCCTACAATGCCTATTCTTTGGTCAAGAAACTCAAAGAAAACGTTAGCGTACCCATTCATATGCATACGCATAACACCACCGGCACCGGTGACATGGTCAACCTAATGGCCGCGCAGGCAGGCGTGGATATCGTGGATACCGCTCTCTCGCCGCTTGCCAACGGCACCTCTCAGCCCTCCACCGAAGCGCTTGTCGCCACTCTGCAGGGCACAGACCGCGATACGGGTCTTGACTTGACCAAGCTTTCCGACGCGGCCGCCCACTTCCGCAAAGTCGCAGACAAACTGAAGGAGCAAGGCAGCCTTGATCCCAAAGTGTTGAACGTGGATGCAAAAGCGCTGATTTATCAAGTGCCCGGCGGCATGCTGTCCAATCTGATTTCCCAGCTGAAGCAGGCGAATGCCTCGGATAAATACTATGAGGTGCTTGCAGAGGTCCCTCGCGTCCGGGCGGATTTCGGCTATCCTCCTCTCGTCACGCCCACCAGTCAGATCGTCGGCACACAGTCTGTGATGAACGTACTGGCCGGCGAACGTTATAAAATGGTCACGAAAGAGTCGAAGGGACTGCTGCGCGGTGAATACGGCCGTCTTCCGGCCCCCGTGAACGAGGAAGTCCGCAAGAAATGCATCGGCGACGCCGAAATCATCACTTGCCGTCCTGCAG
>JAGDDB010000188.1 GCA_017958265.1 Oscillospiraceae bacterium
AATGAACAGGACGAAAATGACTTTATATACGATCGTTGATTTCGTTCCGAAGAGGAATTCCCACGCCTTCGTGCCGTAGTAGTTCCAGCCCAGGACGGTGGAAAAGGCAAACAGCAGTATCGCGATCGCTATGAAATATCCGCCCACGGCGCCGAAGGAATTCTTGAAGACCTCGCTGACAAGCGCGTTTTTGTCCGCGACGTCCGCCACGCCCGTTGTGAGATCGACGCAGCCGGAAGTAAGTATCGACAATGCGGTGAGAGTACATACAATGATGGTGTCCGTGAAAACCTCAAAGATGCCCCACATGCCCTGGCGGACGGGCTCTCTGACGTTGGACGCCGAATGGACCATAACGGATGAGCCGAGGCCGGCCTCGTTAGAGAATACGCCGCGCTTAAAGCCCATTGTGATGACTTCCGCGAACACATAGCCTGCCGCGCCGCCCGTAACGGCCTTGATGCCGAATATGCTCGAGAATATTGCGCCGAAGGCAGCGCCGACACGGTTTATATTCATCACGATGACGGCTATGGTGCCGATGATATAAAGCACCACCATGAAGGGCACTATCTTTTCCGTAACGGCGGCGATCCTCTTGATGCCGCCCACTACGACAAGACCGGTAAGTATCATGAGAAGTATGCCGGTGACCCAGCCGGGAATTGCAAATACGTTATTGAGATTGGCGGATATGTTGCCTATCTGGCTGGCGTTGCCGATACCGAAGGAGGCCAGCACCGCAAAGACAGAGAACATTATCGCAAGCACCTTGCCTATGTGCTTAAAGCCCTTGTATCCGCCCAGACCGTCACGCAGATAATACATTGCGCCGCCGGTCCATTCGCCCTTGGAATTTTTACGGCGATAGAATATGCCGAGCACATTTTCGGAATAGTTCGTCATCATTCCGAAGAATGCCGCGACCCACATCCAGAAAACCGCGCCCGGTCCGCCTAAGATGATCGCGCCTGCCACGCCGGCGATATTGCCTACGCCGACCGTAGCCGCAAGCGCCGTGCAGAGCGCCTGGAACTGTGAAACGGTGCCTTTCTCATCAACATGGGCATTTATCTCTTTTTTGAAGATGCTGCCCAGTGTGTGCTTCAGCCAGTAACCTATATGGCTTATCTGAAACACCTTGGTAAGTATGGTCATCAGAACGCCTGTCAGGATAAGCAGCGACAGAACGGGGACGCCCCATACAAAGCCGTTGACTGCATCGTTGATCTTTGTTACGACGGCTTCAAAATTTTGCATTTTTTTCTCCCCAGTCAGAATAAAATTTATAACAGCGCCGAGAGCCGTATCCCGAATGACATTTGCTGCGGCAAATCGGCACGGTCAAACAAAAATCGGGAAAGCCGAATATGCTCCCCCGAAAAAGTAGAGTATACGCTCCCGAATAACGGGAACGCCGTATCTGTCCTTTTGCCTGAGAGATTTGAGAGCGTTTCGCCGCCCTCTTGCACCTTCGGCCCCCGGAACAGCGTCCGGGCTTCTCCAGATCTCCGTCAGTCTGCGGTCCTGCCCCGCGCGCGGGGCGCCTGAGAGTTTTACTCCTTCGGCAGGGTCTCCATATATCGGAAAACCCGTTTTCCTGCAGACGTCATACGGACTTCTATTTAATTATTTATTATTTTACTACGCTGAATTCCCTATTTCAAGAGAAAAATAGCATTTTTTCGAAAAATCCGCCGCCCGAATATCGGGCGGCGGAATACGAAAAGCGTGTTTTGAACCGTGCTGCGGATCACTCGGCCTCTTCGAGCTTCGCGTTCTCGATAATCTTAGCCTGGGTCGCGGGCGGAGTCTCCTCATAGCGCACGAATTTGAAGCTGAAGGAACCTCTGCTCTGCGTCATGGAACGAAGATCGATCGCGTATGAGCCCATTTCGGCCATGGGGACCTCGGCCTCGATCTCCTGGCGGCCCTGGCTCATAGGATTCATGCCCATAACTCTGCCGCGGCGCTTATTGAGATCGCCGATAACGTCGCCCATGTAGCTGTCGGGCACGATGACCTTAAGAGTTCCGATAGGCTCGAGGATGACGGGGCTTGCCTGGGGCAGGCCGGCCTTGTACGCAAGGTTCGCGGCCGTCTTGAAGGCCATTTCCGAAGAGTCCACGTCATGGTAGGAGCCGTCCACCAGCGTAGCTTTGAGGAAAACGACGGGATATCCGGCGAGAACGCCCTTTACCATGCTTTCTCTCAGGCCCTTTTCGACCGCGGGGAAATACTGCTTCGGCACACTGCCGCCGAATATCTTCTCTTCGAAGATAAGATCCTCGGTATCGCCGGGCTCGAACTCGATCCACACATCGCCGAACTGTCCGTGTCCGCCGGACTGCTTCTTATGGCGGCCCTGGACCTTGACCTTCTTGCGTATCTTCTCTCTGTACGGCACCTTAACGTCGCTCAGCTCGACCTCAACTCCGAACTTGGATTTGAGCTTGGAGCAAAGAACGTCCAGGTGGATGTCGCCGGCGCCGGAAAGTACCATCTGGTGAGTCTCGGCATTGTTTTCAACGGTAAAGGTAAGGTCCTCTTCTCCGAGTCTTACGAGACCGTTGGCTATCTTATCTTCCTGTCCCTTAACCTTGGGAGAAATGGCCATGGAGTAGCAGGGCTCGGGGAATTCGATGCCTTCAAGCGCAACGACGTTCTTGGGATCGCAGAGGGTGTCGCCGGTCTTGGTCTCGTTGAGCTTGCTCACCGCGCCGATATCGCCGCATCCGATGCTCTTGACCTCGATATTCTTCTTGCCCATCATGTTGTAGATATGGCCCATCTTCTCACTGCCGCCCGTACGGCTGTTGGTGAGGGTCATATCGGCGTCAAGCTTGCCGCGGATAACTTTGAAGAAGCTGAATTTGCCGTACTGATCGGACAAGGTCTTGAAAACCAGCAGGCATACCGGGCCGTTTTCATCCGCCGCGATCTCCACCGTTTCATCTCCGGCGGAAGCGATCTCATGATGCGCGTCGGCGGGCGACGGGAGCAGATTGACTATCGCGTTGAGCAGCAGCTCGGTGCCGATGCCGGTGAAAGCGCTGCCGCAAAGGACGGGAACTATGGAAGCTTCCTTCACGCCGCCCTTAAGGCCGGCAAAAAGCTCTTCCTCGGTGAAGGGCTCTCCGGCGAAGTATTTTTCCATGAGCTCTTCGCTGGTCTCGGCAACTGCCTCGGCGAGAACGGTATGCATTTCGTCGAGAGTATCGGTCATGAAAGCGGGAATGTCGACCTCGACCCTCTTGCCCTTTTCCATTTTGTACGCCTTACGGAGCATAACGTCCACAACGCCGGTGACCTTCTCGTTTTCGATAATGGGGACCGCTACCGGGCATACCGCATGGCCGAACTTCTCTCTCAGAGCCTGATATGTTTCGTCAAAGCTGCCGTTGTCCTCGTCCAGCTTGGAGATATAGAAGAGCTTGGGCAGCTTCTTCTCTTCAAGATAATCCCAGGACTTCTCAACGCCGACCGAAACGCCGCCCTTGGCGGGACATACAATGATGCCCGCGTCGGATACTCTGAT
>JAGDDB010000189.1 GCA_017958265.1 Oscillospiraceae bacterium
CCGGCGCGGAGCCTGTCCCGGGGCTTTGCGGCGCGGATATCGGAGAGCGCGGCGAGCTTATCGTAACGGATATATGCGCGGAGGATTATCCCGCGGTGATCGATATTTTCCCCGACGGAGCGTATCACATATACGACTATATGTTCTTCTTCACCGATCTTAAGAACAATGTCGCGGCCCGCGCCGCAATGTGGCGCAGCGGCATGCCGTTTGCCGATGTGCCCGGAGGCTCATGGTATGCCGACGGAGCGTTGTACGTATATCAAAACGGACTGATGAACGGAACGGGCGCCGCGGTATTCGCTCCCGAAGAGAAACTTACCCGCGCCCAGCTTGTAACGATACTTTGGAGGATGGCGGACGAGCCCATCGTGAACTATGCCATGCCGTATTCGGACACGGCGGAGGACAGCTGGTATACCGAGGCGGCGCGCTGGGCTGCGGCGGAGAAAATAATCGACCGCCCGGACGGACGCTTCGGCCCGGGCGACGTGCTGACCCGCGGCGAAACCGCCCTACTGCTCTGGAACATGGCAAAATACAGCGGTATGGACGTCAGCGTTGGGGAGAATACGAATATCCTCAGCTATAACGACGCGTTCGACGTAAAAAGTGAGTATATGCCCGCGATGCAGTGGGCGGTAGGCTCCGGAGTGATCGAGGGCATGAGCGGCGGTTTCCTCAGCCCGGACGGGCAGCTTACCCGCGCGCAGACCGCGGTGATGCTCATGCGCTATGCCGACGCGGACAGGATCGGCGATCCGCTTTCACTGTGGACGGACGGCTCCGCCGCCGCCGAAGCTCTGACGGCATATGTCAAGGCAGTGACGGATGAAGACAGCCCGGATCATATCCCCGTAAGGGACCGTATCGCGGTATTCGATCTGGACGGAACGCTTTTCTGCGAGACCGATCCCAATTACTTTGACTATACGCTGCTCAAATACCGCGTGCTGGAGGATCCGGAATATGCGGATAAGGCGTCGGATTTTGAGCGCGAGGTCGCGAACAAGATAAAGGAGCAGAACGAAACGGGTAAGTCCTTCGCCGGGCTGGAAGTTGACCACGGCAAGGCCGTCGCCTCCGCCTTCGCGGGCATGACCGTGGAGGAATTCAACGCGTATATCCAGCAGTTCAAACAGCTGCCCATGCCCAGCTATACGGGCATGAAGCGCGGCGACGGCTGGTATCTGCCAATGCTGCAGGTCGTGAATTATCTTAAGGACAACGGCTTCACGGTATACGTAGTCAGCGGCACGGACCGTCTGATAGTGCGCGGGATAGTATACGATTCTCCTCTCGATATACCCAACCGGCAGCTCATCGGCTCGGACGAGACGATAGTATCGAATAATCAGGGCGGGGAAGACGGGCTGAATTATGTGTTTTCCGACGGTGAAAAGCTGGTGCTCGGCGGCGAATTCATAATCAAAAATCTCAAAATGAACAAGGTCTCGGTCATCATGCAGGAGATCGGTCAGCAGCCGGTGCTGTCCTTCGGCAACAGCACGGGCGACAGCAGCATGGCGGAATACGTTACCGGCGGCAATCCCTACAAGAGCCTTGCCTTCATGCTTTGCTGCGACGATACGGAGCGCGAGAACGGCAGCCAAAGCAAGGCCGATAAAATGTATGCCATGTGCGAAGAATTCGATTGGGTGCCCGTATCCATGAAGAACGACTGGACGACCATTTACGGCGACGGAGTGGTTTATACGCCCGCGGGCGAAGCAAAATAAGCGGGGAGAAAAAATGGTACTGTTTATAAACGCGTGCGTCCGCGATATGTCAAGAACGAAGCGGCTTGCCGACAGGATGCTGAAAAGACTGAACGGACCGGTGTGCGAGATCCGTCTTGATAAAGTCAGCTTTCCGACCGCGGATCAGGCCTTTCTTGACCTCCGCGACGAATTGGTGCAAAAAGGAAACTTAGATCATCCTCTGCTCGCGTTCGCGAGGCAGTTTGCCGAAGCGGATACCGTAGTGGTGGCCGCGCCGTACTGGGACCTGTCCTTTCCGGCTGCTCTCAAGCAGTATTTTGAGCAGATAAACGCTGTCGGAGTAACGTTTTCTTACTCTCCGGAGGGGATCCCCGTGGGCATGTGCAGGGCAAAAAGCCTGTATTACGTCACCACCGCCGGAGGACCGATCATAAACGGGGAATACGGCTTCGGATATGTCAAAGCCCTTGCCGGGGGCTACTACGGCATTGACGATGTGCGGCTGATAAAGGCGGAGGGACTGGACATTCAGGGCACCGACACGGAAGCGATACTGCGCCGGGCGGAGCGGGATATAGATGAAATGCCCCTTTCCCTTGCCTGACGGAGCAAGGCGCCTGCGCAGATCAACTGCCGAAAACCGGCATTGACGCACTGACTAGTACGGAAGGAAGCGAGGCGACGCGGTATGTACGGAGCAATAC
>JAGDDB010000190.1 GCA_017958265.1 Oscillospiraceae bacterium
AAGAGGAACGCAATGAATTGAAAAAGCTGGTGGAGCTTCTCGGCAGCGAATTGGAAAAGAAGGAAAGGGGCAATCAGTAATGAGCGTTTTTGACAAGATCAATACCGGGCTGGAATAGGCGGTCGCGTTCGAGCAGGGCACGCTTCCCGCGAAAACGCGGAAGATGACGATTGAGCCCATCCCGCACTAGGACCCGAAGGAGATTCGGAGAGTTCGTCTGACTGCCGGCATGACGCAGCACGTTTTGGCCGAGTATATGGGCGTCTCCGTCAAGACCGTCGAGGCGTGGGAGTCCGGCAAGAACCATCCGATCGGTTCCGCCTGCCGTCTGCTGGCCCTCACGCAAACCGATCCGAGCTTTCCGCAGAAAGCGGGAATCGTAGTCCAGTAATTGGTTTTTCACCGCCGCGTCGGGCCTCTCCCCGGCGCGGGTTTTTTATGCCGTCACCCGTCAGCAGCAATGCCAACAGCTTCTTCGTTTTCATGTGTTTGTCCTCCGAATTCATAAATGTGTGTTTCACTGTGTATGTAAAAAGTTTTGCGCACCAATGATTTTAATTTGGCACACGCCGTGTGCCGAATTGCGTTATACCAATTGCTTCATGTTGACATCTCTGCCGGATTTGCATATACTGTCATAGGGAATTTGCATCTTTTTCAAAAAATGTACTTGCATAAATGGATTTAATGGATTTCACGGGGTATACTATGGGTGTGGCTTGGGTGAAAGCTCTTTGGGCCACCGCAGGCGGGAAGAATTTCCCGCCATTTTTCTTATAGAGAGAAGACAAGCAACCATGGAAGAGCTGAGTCAATGGGGGCGGTTCTCTCTGACTCATCTTTTCTTTTATTGGGCTTCACTTTGGGCCTTTTTTCATGGAATGAAAAATGCGGATGCGCTTTGCTTCTTGACAAAACGCATACTATAATGAAGATACAAAAGGGCGCTGTTGCTTTGACGGTTGACCCTTACGCTAAATCAAACTAAGTTGACCGCTCGGGATGCAGCCGGGCGGTCAACGAACTTTTGGGGATATGTAGATCATTATCGCAAGGACAATGATGAAGCATATCAGGAAGCGGAGGACTTTCGCCCGGCGCCCGTCTCCCATAAGCCTCACATCCCCTCACAGGGAAGTGGCCAACCGCCGTATACAACAGCGCACCTGCGGCGTCGCTCGGGTGAATGCCATGTATCCGCGCCAGCGCGAATACATGAAAGATTCCTCCGGCTCCTCCTTTCCAAACCGAACCTATTTCATTGGGCTTCGGTTTGGTTTCATTATTATGATGCGCCGCGTTTTGTCAAATGCTGCGAGAATATGTTTGGTTCATGCGGAACGGCAAGGGCCGTCCTTTTTTGCATCTTCTTTCGTCCCCGTTCCGGGCTGCCCCGGCGTCTGCCGGCGGGGTATACCTGCGGAGCTGCCCGCTTCCGCATCCCGGGCCGGCCGGATCTTTGCCCGGTTCGCTTCCTGCCGTGCCCGCTGTTCCGCGTTCTTTTGATGGCGCCGCTCCGACTTGGCGGCTTCCTTCTCCGCTCTCAGTCTGCGGCGCTCGGCGTAGAACAGATCCTCCTGCCGCTTGTATTCCTTCCGATAGATCCGGCAATCCGTCGCGTGCCTTCGGACCGGAGGATAGCCCAGCCGATCTGCCAGCGCGTCCCAGTCTCCCAGCCGGGAGTGGATATACCTGCCGCCTTCGATCTCGACGGGGTGGGGCATCCGCCGCATTTCCCGCGCCTTTGCCGCCAGGTACAGGAACAGACTGCCGTCGCTGTCCCCGGCGTGGGTTTCGGCAAATCTGTCGTCCCGCTCCGCAAAGAAACGCTCCGTCCGCTCCGTGATCTTCCGCTTGCGCCAGGCGTCGATGTCCATGTTCCGTGCGGGATTCATATTCTGCTTCTTCTTTTTGCTCATGACGGACCAATCCCTTGTTTGAATTGCGGGATGGTCTCGGGTACCGCCTCGACCGGGCAGCAAAAAGCCGCCGTCCCATAGGAACAGCGGATACTTCCCCCTTGTCGCATCAGGGAAAACGCCCTCTGTTCCAATCACCGCCGGACTGCGGAAAGCGCTTTGCTTACCGCCGATCCTTGCAGAGCAATTCTTCTGACTCGCGATCCGGGACGTAAAACCGTCCCGCGTCCGCATCCTACCTTCTCATGCGCCTTGGCGCACAATGGCTGGCTTTCGCCACACGGGCTTGACCCGTTTCGGATGGTCCTCTCGCATACAGCACCGGTCGTGCGGGGCTCTTCCCGTTTTCGCGGGGTATCCCCATTCCTCTTTCACCGCGGCCTGACCGTCACGACGGCCTTTACGGTTGCGCGGCTACACTGCAGCGGAACGATATTCAGTTTTCTTTGAGCGCAGGATCAGCCTCGCTCACAGGCTTGACAGGAATGCAGACACTGTTTCGGTCGGACAGGTAATACTCGTAAGCCGTTCTTTCATCATCCGGCATATATCCCGAAGAAGGCAGCCATTGATGATAGGCATAAAACCAGGTGGAGCGGAAATTCTCGCTCAACTGCTGATTATTGCCCGCTTTGGGCACCGGAATGACGGCAAACATACCTCCGGCCAGTTTTACGCTGCGCATTTGAGCCGGCACATAATGCACTTTTTCAACGGGCGGGCCGAGGATATACCATACGCCATCGGAATGATCGGACCAGAGGCCGATCATTTCCGCACCGCCGCCGATCTTATTGTATTCGTCCGGCGGGATATCCGGGAATTCCTTGCCCAGCCAGTATGCACTGCTCTCGCCCTCATCCAGTCCGTCTTCCACCGGGAAAGCATATCCGACGATGTAACGATCCGGCTGTGTCTCCAGCGTTACCGCATCCATCAGTATAGTACCCCTGGAGGCCGCATACTTCGACGCGCTTACTCCGTATACGCTGAAAAACGCTTTGTTGAAACCGGAGCGCGTATTGAATTTTGCGATCCTGGCGGCCGTGGATATGTGGCCGCCTTCACAGAGGTAGTGCGCTGCCTTGTGGATGCGTTTGAGGCGGATGAACTCATGGATCGAAAAGCCGGTGATCTCCTTGAAAAAAGCGCGGAAACTGGAATACTCATAGTGAAAGCGCTGTGCCAGCATCTCGGGGGTGAGATCATCATCGTCCAGGTGGGCTATGATGAACCTTCTGCAATCCTGCAACAGTTTCGTCTTATCAGGATCAGTCTTCATTATTCTCGCTCCCTTGCTGAGATTTTAAGGTAGCCGCAAGGGTCGTGTCCAGCCCATGAGCTCAATAATTGTTTCCAAAATGACGAACTTTAACTATTCGGCTCATTTTCCGTATCGATCATGCTCCTCATTCGTATTCGTTATGATTATTTGATGCCCGGCCACCGGGTATTCGGGTGACCGGGCATTTATATGCGCAGACGGCGTTCGGTTATCTCCGGGTCCGCGTCGGGCCCTTCGCCTATAAACGCGGTCTCCCGGGAAGAAAGCTTGCGCATGAGCGTACCCGAAAATGCTTGCTTGGGACGCGGCGGTCAGCCGCGTCCCAAGGCTTGTTTTGCCCCTGCGCCCCGCTTCGGCGGGGCGCAGGGGCGTTTTCGTTTTCGCTTCGGATATGCTCGCCGCTGAGCGGGATATTATCAAGCGAGCCGTCCGTATTCGTCCTCCGCCGCCTCATGCGGATATCGGGCGAACCGACGGAGCATTTCAACGGCAATGATCCGTTCTCCCGCGGCGATGCATTACATTATCAGTCCCGCCGCAATATACATCAGCAGGGATATCAGCGCGAAGGCCGCGCTGTAAGGCAGTCTTACGCGCAGGACGGCCTTCGGGTCGCAGCCGATGGCGTTGGCGACATACAGACTGTCGCCGGATACCACGCAGAGCTTTTCGCCGGCAATGCCCGCCGCGCAGACGGCGCCTGCGCACAGCGGGAGCGAAAGGCCCAGCATGCCGCCCAGATGCAGAGCGATGGGGAAGGCGATGGCGTACATGGACCAGGATGAGCCGAGAGCGACGGTCAGAAGGGTGGAGGCGGAGAAAAGCATCGCCGGTATCAGCTGCGACACGGAGTCGAGCACTTCTATGAGCCCGTCGAAGTATCGCGCTATCTCGAGCCTGTCCAGCATGGTGGAAAAGCATATGCTCAGAAGATACAGCACTATGGGCAGGGTCATGCTCTCAATGCCGTTGAGAAGCTGTTCGGCGAACTGCTCGGGAGACATGAGCTTTTGAGAGCAGTACAGAAAGAACATCACTATCAGCGTGAGCATGAGGCCGCAGGCACTGTCCACGACGAAGCTGCCCGATACGATGCTGCGCACCGCTACGGACGACAGCGCGAGCACGGCTATGGGGATGAGCAGATTCGATATCCTGCCCCAGGTCTCCGTTTCGTCCTTGACCAGATATCTCTCCGACCCTGCCGGCCAAAGCTCTCCGCCCGCTTTCACGCGGGTCTCGGCCTTTTTGAGCGCCCCGGAGCGGGGCAGCAGGCCAAAGGAGAAAAGCAGCATCGCCGCGAGGGCGACGACGGAAAAGAAATTGAAGGGTATCGAGCGGCAGAACAGTCCGAAACCGCCGCTGTTTATCGGAACGAGTATGCCTATTACGAATATGCCCCAGAGCGAAAGCGGTGAAAAAGAGCAAAGCACCGTCGGCAGCATGCTCATCATAAGGGCCTGTTCCTCGCGCGGGGACCGCTGTTCGTCCGCGGCGGAGCGCAGGCCCGCGGAGGCACACAGCAGATTGAGACCGTCGTCTATCGAGGTCACGGCCATCATCGCCACAGCGGACAGGCGCACGCCCCTGCGGGAGCGCAGACGGCTGCCGGCAAGCTTTCTGAAGGCGGTGACGGCGCCGGAGTATTCTATCAGCGTGACCACGGCGCCCATAAGCGCCATTACGAGGACGGTGAAAACATTGTCGGGGGATATCATGGTGTCCATAAGCGCATCGGTATAGCCCGCAGATATGCCGCTGCGGTATACCAGCACCGCCGCAAGCATGCCGGAGATCACGAGGGATTCCACCGTTCGGCGGGTAATGAAAGCGTAGACTATCATGAATGCCAGCGGCACGAGAAAGAGAGGCACGGCGCTGTCCGAAGGCAGCAGAAGGGCAGCGGCAAAGATAAGGGCGACAATGCCGTAGTGCACCAGCATCTTGAGCGCGGTCATGGGGGTCTGGTTATGGGGGGATTGGAGCATGCCCCTCTGCATGCGCGACAGGGCGATCACCTGAGTGTGCTTGTTGGAGACCTGACCGTAGACCCGCTTCATCAGCTCCCCGTAGATATCCGGGTGACGGGAAAGAATGTCCATCATATCGCCGCTGTTGAGGCGGTATACCGTCGTGCGGCCCTGAGAGCGCACGGTGGACAGCCGCTTTTGACGGGCCAAAACGGCATATTCGCCGAAATACTGTCCCTCCCGCATCACGTTGATCTGCTCGCCGTCGCGGCTGAGCACTATCGCCGTGCCCGACTCGAGAAAGAACATCCCGTCCGGCTCGCCTTCTATCGTGCAGATATCCTGCCCGTGGTCAAAGCGTAGGGGAACGAGGCGCGATTTTATGTCCGCCAGCTCTTTTTCTCCGGCTTCGTCCGCCGATATCCCGAAAAAGTCGCGTATGTAATCGTCGTTTATGCGATGCATCCGTGGCACCTCCGCTGTTCGCTTTCCGTGGCAGCTCAGCTTATCACAGGCGGGGAAAATATTCAAGAGCAGCGTCCGCTCTTGCCATGCGCGCCGGTCGGGGATATAATATCGTAACGGCAGCAGGCGGCGCCGCCGCATTGCTTTTATTCGAAAAGACGGGAAGGACGATGAAAGTATGGCATATGAGTACGACAAGCCCGTGGCGGATATGCGGCCCGGCGACCTGATAGAAGGATTTTATGTTTTTTCCGACATACAGATAAAGACGTCATCCAACGGCA
>JAGDDB010000191.1 GCA_017958265.1 Oscillospiraceae bacterium
AAACGGAGCTGTTTCTGACCACTATAAGCAGGTACAGCATGGGAACGTTCCCAAGGGCGCGGAGCGTGCCCGACGTATCCGCGCTGCCGAAGGCGGAGGGGCCCGCTTGGGCTATCGGCGATCCCGGAGCCGTTTCCCAGGCTCCGTCCGCCCGGCCGTCCACCCGTATTTCATCGGATGTAAACGCGGCGTCGAGAGTCCTGTAAGGATAGTCCGCTTCATTGTACGCGCCGGAGTAAGGGACGAAAAAACTGCCGTCGGCGTTGCTGTACGGGTACATACTTACATTTGATCCTTTCGTTGAAGGCTCATGCCGAGAAGGGTCCCGCCCGGGCCGGCAGCCCGCGGCAAGGAGGATGAATAATGCCGTCAGACAAGCCGTGATCTTACGCATGCGCCGCTCCCTTGCTCGGATCGTTATCCTTTTTGCGAAATTATACATCATAAACGGGTGCAAAGCAATCATGTGAAGATTATGTTTGCGCTGAGCCATGCACGGTGTTATTATATTAAAATGCAGAGTTACACTCCTACGGAGGAACGGGAGGCCCGGATGGATAAACAGGTCGTTATCATGGGAGCCAGGGGCTCAGTCCCCGTGAGCGGGAAACAGTTTGAAAAATACGGCTGCGCCACGACGTCGGTGCTGGTGCGCCTGTGCGGCAGGATAATAGTGATCGACGCCGGCAGCGGCATACTCGCTCTGCCGCGTCTGCTCGGGGCCGGCGAGAAAAAGGCGGCGCTGCTGCTGTCGCATCCCCACGCGGATCATCTTTTGGGCCTGGGCATGTGTCCGAAGCTTATGGAGGCGGATTTCCGCCTGGATATTTACGGAGCGCAGCGCGGCGGCATGAGCGTGCGCCGTCAGGTAGGACGGCTGTTCTCTCCGCCGCTTTGGCCGGTGGGTACCGACATGCTGTCGGCGGACATAAGATACCACGCTTTGAAGGAAAGCTTTTCCCTGGGCGAAGTAACGGTGGAGAGCACGGAGGGCGTGCATTCCGGCGGCGTTTCCGTATTCCGCATAAGCGGAGGGGGAGTAAGCGTGGTATATGCCGGAGATACCAATCTGACCGAGGAGCAGTACGCGCATCTTGCCGAGTTCGCGAAGGGCTGCGATCTGCTGCTGTGCGACGGGCAGTACACGGATGAGGAATGGATAAAACGCGGCAGCTTCGGCCACAGCGGATACCTTGCCGCGGCGCGCCTGGGGCGCGACGCCGGAGCAAAGCTGGTGCGTATAGTGCATCACGACCCCTTTCGCACGGACAGCGAGCTGGACGCGGCGGCGGAAGAAGTGAGGCGGATATACCGCCGGGCGGATATGGCCCGGGAGGGGGAGGAGATACTGCTGTGACCTATGAGCAGATGCGCAGAGTGCTTGAGATCAGCCTCGACCTGTCCGCGGAACGCGACAGGGAAAAGCTGCTTTCCAAGATCCTCGATACCGCCATGGATATCACCGGCTGCGACGCGGGCACGCTGTATCTTATCGAAAGCGACGGACTGCATTTCGTGCGTATGGTAACTCGCTCGATGAAAGTGAGACAGGGCGGACACGCCGCGCCGATCACGCTGCCTCCGGTACCGCTGGAGCCGGAGTATGTATGTTCGCGGGCGGTACTCAACGGCTGCATGATCAACGTGCCGGACGTGCGCAGCGACAAACGCTTCGATTTTTCGGGCGCCCTGCGCTACGACGAAATGACCGGTTACTCCACGAAAACGATGCTGGTCGTGCCCATGTCCGACGACCGCGGAGAGATAATAGGCGTGGCTCAGCTGATAAACGCGCAGGATGCGCAGGGCAATGTGATACCCTTCGACAGCGGAATGGAAGTCGCCGTGCAGGCGCTGGCGTCGCAGGCGGCCATCAGCATAACCAACATGCGCTACTCCGAGCAGATAGTTTCTCTGCTCGACTCCCTGGTGGGAGCGCTGTCGGCGGCCATTGACGAGCGCACGCCCTATAACGCCAACCATACCCGAAACATGGTGCGCTACGCCGCCGCCTTTTTGGACTGGCTCGACGCTTCGTCAAACGAGTGGAAGTTTGACGGGGACAGACGCAGGACCTTCCTTTTGAGCGTTTGGCTGCACGACGTGGGCAAAATGGTAGTGCCGCTGGAAGTAATGAACAAGGAAACAAGGCTCGGCCCGCTGCTCGGGAAAGTCCTCGAAAGATTCAGGGAGATCGGCCTGCTGGCCCGTATAGACGAGCTCGAGGGCAGGCTGGACGCGGAAGAGGCGGAAAAGCTGCGCACAAGGCTGAAGGAAGGCGCCGGGCTGGTTGAAAAGGCAAACGCCGCGGGCTTTTTGACGGACGAAACACTCGATGATATCAAAAAGCTCGCCGCCGAGACATACAGGGACGAAAACGGACGGGAACTGCCGTGGCTCACGGCGGATGAGCTGGAGGCCTTGAGCGTTCGTAAGGGCACGCTTACCGGACCGGAGCGGGAGATAATGGAAAACCACGCGGCCGTGACGGCAAAGATACTGAGTCACGTGGCGTTTCCCGCGAGATACGCGGATGTTCCGCGCTGGGCCGCGGAGCATCACGAACTGCTCAACGGAAAGGGCTATCCGAAGGGCCTTAAGGCCGACGAGATACCCCGCGAGGTCCGCCTGCTGACCGTGCTGGACGTGTTTGACGCCCTGACGGCCCGGGACAGACCTTACAAACCGCCGATGCCGGCAGATAAAGCATTCGAAGTGTTGAAAAACATGGTCCGCGAGGGCGGTATAGACGGAGAGATACTTGCGCTGTTTGAGCAAAGCGGCGCATGGAAGGAGATCGGGCAATGAAAAAAATCGTTTTGGTGCTGGCGATGCTGGCAGTCATGCTGCTTGCGGCGATGCCTGCGGGCGCGGCAGACAGCACAAAGGCCGCGACGATGCGCATTACGGAAATAACCGGCACGGTAAGCGTGAAAAACGCATCCGGGATCGAGCAGAGCGTCGACAGCGGTATGCGTATTTACAGCGGCTACACGGTGGAAACGGCCGCAAAGAGCTATGCGTACATAAGCCTTGATGACAGCAGGGTCATCAAGCTTGACGCCGAGAGCCGCGCGGAGATAAAAAAGAGCGGGAAAAAAATGAAGATCAGCCTGGAAACGGGCAAGCTGTTTTTTAACGTAAGCGATACGGTGAAGAGCGACGAAACCGTCACCATTTCCACATCTACCCTGCTTACCGGAATTCGGGGGACCTCGGGTGAGGTGACGTCGGAAAAAGAAAGCATAGATCTGTCCGACTGGCTGCGCGAGGATATGAGCGACGGCAGAAGCAGGTATACCGAGCCCTCCGGCCGGCGCTTCATAGACGTATATAACGACGGAAGCGTATTCAATTTCGACGGCAGCGAGATGGGCATGGTACAAAAAGACTTCAACAGGCTTATGAGCGTTGCCAAAAATTACGACGAGGGCGAAATGCCCGGTCTGCTCGAGGAGCTTTCGAAGCTGCGCCGGGATCACAGTGAGATAAAGATGATCACCGGCAGTGTCTTCGCAGAGGCCGTGGGACCGCGGAGAGAGAGCGCTGAGAGAGCGGGCGTGCTGGTCACGGGAGGACAAAAAGCGACCAACGACATGTTCAGCGGATTTGATGCTCTCACCGGAAACAAAACAGAGAGCGGCATACTGTATATCAACCCGTCTTCGCCCGAGGACGGAGCGGTGTTTCTTCCCGACGGGGGCGAAGGCAAGCTCACCGAGAGGGTGGAGCTCACCGACGACGGCGTCAGATGCGTTTTCGACGATGATCTCGCCGTTGAGCTGACCGCTGAAGAGCTTGCGGATAACCGCAGCAGTGAGCTTGAGAAAAGAGAAAAATCCGATCAGATATCCAAGGCGATCTCGCCGAAGTCTGTCGACGTCGGCCTGAACGATCTCGCCGGCTTTGCGATGATCGAGATCGCAAAAGATCAGGAACTGCAGGGGCGCATTCTTGTAGAGGGCGTTTGCTCCGAAACGGAGCTGAAAGCGGCGATCAGCGACGCGGACGACCGGACGACTCGGGATGAGCAGAAAAGAGAGGAGCAGAAAAGAGAGGAGCAGAAGGTCTCCGAAGGCAGCAGCAAGACGGCGACGATAATAAAGAATTATTATTC
>JAGDDB010000192.1 GCA_017958265.1 Oscillospiraceae bacterium
GGCGTGAACGCGCTGATCCATCTGACGGCGCTCTTTTCTCCCATCTGTTTCGCGTATGAGGGCAATCACTTCATCCGTGGCCCGCTGGGCTATGTTTATATATCGCGGATCCAAACCGAAATTTGCAGTGGAGAATACGCAATGATCATTTATGATATTTCACAGGAAGTTTTCAGCTGCCGGGTTTATCCCGGCGACCCGGCGCCGGAAAAAAAGACGCTTAGCTCAATGGTAAACGGCGACCCGTACAATCTGACGGCACTGACCATGTGCGCTCACAACGGCACACATATAGACGCGCCGTTTCATTTTATCCGGGACGGAAAAACCGTGGACGCCGTATGCATGGAGACGTTTGTGGGGATGGCATGCGTGGTGGAACATCACGGGATCGTCTCCGGCGACGATGCGGCGGCAGCGATCGAAAAAGCAAAAGAGCAGGATCCGGAAGCGGCAAAGAGAATTCTGATCAAGGGAGACGCGGAAGTATCTTCGGAAGCCTCGAAAGTATTTGCCGGGTCGGGGATCCTGCTTCTGGGAAATGAATCTCAGACTGTCGGGCCGGAAGACGCGCCGATGGCGGTGCATCAAATACTCTTGGCTGCCGACGTGGTCCTGCTTGAAGGGATCCGCTTGGCGGAGGTTTCGGAAGGCGTTTATTTGCTGAATGCCGCGCCGCTGAATTTAGCCGGTGCGGACGGTTCGCCGTGCAGAGCATTGCTGATAGCTGCCGAAGAGAGACGGATCCCGGTCAGCGGAAACATTTTGAGCAGTACCCTTCACGGTTTCATAGAACCGCGTATGACGGGCCCGAATCGTTTATTGTGAATAATTATTGATTTTGACTGAAAAAATGGTATAATAGTATGATAATTGCAGACCCCATAATCGTTTTCGGAGAATAATTATAAATATCGGCGCTTGAGAATGTCGGGAAAGGAATAGTGATGATACTGCTTGAGGCACATATTGAACTATATGTAATATGTTCAATATTGCTTTTGATGCTGTTCGGTGCAAATGTAAAATATTGGCGTCCGAGGTATATCAATCAGCTTTCTCTCATTTATATTTTTACGCTGATCAACTGCGTATTGGGTATAGGCGCATATCTGGTGGACGGACATGTCGAGTACATTGTGCTGAACTACGCACTGAACGCAGTGTATTTTGCCGATATAATAGTTATCTCGCTTTTGTGGTTCAGATACTGCTTCAAAATGCTTGCGCCGGAGCTGTGGAAAAAAACGGCTTTCAGAGTGATCACGCTCATTCCGGCGATCGCGCAGATCGCGATCGCGCTCCTCTCGGTAAAGACAAAAATGATATTCGGCGTTGACAGCGACGCATTGTATTACAGAGGCGACTATTTCCTCCTGCAGCATTGGTCCACGCTGTATCTTGCCGCAAGCTCGCTTATGGGCCTGAAAAGCTTCATCGGCGCGGACACTATGGAAGAAAGAAACAAGGCTATGGCCGTATCGCTTTTGGCTATCCCGCCGCTGATCCTCGGTATGGCCCAGGCGCTGCTTCCGGCCGGCGTGCTTACGACAATGGAATTCGCCATTTTCATGTCGCTGCTGGCCTACTATATTTTCTCGCAGGACAACAGGATCACAAGCGATCCGCTGACCAAGCTGAACAACCGCCTCAGCATGGACAGCGAGCTGAAAGAAAAAATCAAGAATTACAGAGCGAACAGACAGCGCCTGTTTCTTATGATGCTTGACCTCGACAATTTTAAGCAGATCAACGATACATACGGACATCTGGAAGGGGACAGGGCGCTGGTCAGGGTCGCGAACATGCTGGCCGAGGTCGGAAAGAAATATGACAGCCTTGCGGTGCGTTTCGGAGGAGACGAGTTTGCCATGATAGTTGAGTCCGGCTCGGACAAGACCGTGGAGGAGATCGTGAGCGAGATAGATAAAGAAATGCGCGAACTCAGCAGGGGAGAACGCTATAAATTGTCGATGAGCTGCGGATGCGCGGAATACAGAGAAGGCGTCAGCTTACATGACTTCATGGACGAAGCCGACAAAAAGCTTTACATCAGAAAAAACGAGAAGTGATCATCATATAATGAAATAAAACACCTTCGGGAAAACCGAAGGTGTTTTATTTCATTTGTTTCGTTTATCTTTTTTTGCTTTTGTCGCCTAATATGACCGTGGCCTGATATTTGCAGCCCTTTCGTTCGGGGGCGCCTATCTTGATGCGCCCGGTATGCGGACGGTATCCCAGAGAGATCGCGGCCGCCTCGACATTGGCTATGGCCACGCCGATATCGACGCTTTGATCATATTCCGTGAGTGAATTGGTAAAGCGTTTTATCTTGCGGAATATGTGTATTTTTCTGTTATCCTCCGCAAGGAAAAACCAGGGCTGGCGATTATAGGAAGACGGCGAAAGCCGGCCCGCTTCCATAACGGGCAATATATCGCCGTATTCTCCCTCGGCGATGCGTTCCAGCGGCAGCCGGTCGGCCTGAGAGGGATCGGAACGGAAGGGAAGATCGGACATTCCGAATGCAAGCACGGTCACCGGACGCAGACTGCCGATGAAATCAAGCTGCGGATCGACATGAATGTTGCCCTGCCATACGGACGCTACGCCCAAGCTCGTAAGGTAAAGAGCTGCATATTCGCCCAAATAACCTGCGTTCTGAAGCCCGAAAAAACCGCTGTCGCAGCGAAGAACGAGATAATGAGGCGCCGTGACTGCGGGCTCGCGTGCGCTGATGCGGGCCATGTCGGGATAGGGCAGCGTGTCGAAATTCCAGTCGACTTGTTTTTCGGGTACACTGAGTCCGCTGAGAAAATCGGCGAGTCCGTCTATTATCTTTTCGTCAAGCGGTTCATCGCGGAAACTGCGAATGGAACAGCGCTTGTTTATCGCGTCTAAATAATCCATTATTCGGCCTGTCTTTCGAATATTATTCCGCCGCTGCAGTCGGCGGCAACGGTAACGGGAAGCTCAAAGACCGTCAGCCTTCTGACAGCCTCGCAGCCCAGCTCGGGGAAAGCGATGATCTCGGCAGAGCGTATATGCCGGGAAAGCAGGGCGCCTGCTCCGCCGGTGGCGCAGAAATATACGCCGCGATTTTCTTTTACGGCGCGGTAGACTTCTTCGCTGCGCTCGCCCTTGCCTATGGTGGCGATCAGTCCGAGGCTCATCAGTCTCGGAGTATATGCGTCCATGCGCGAGGAGGTGGTCGGCCCGCAGGAGCCGACGGCCTTGCCCTCGGGCGCCGGTGTCGGACCGGCGTAATATATTACCGCGCCGTTGAGATCAAAAGGCAGGGGAGAAGAACTGTTCAGAAGCTCAAAAATGCGCTTGTGCGCGGCGTCACGGGCGGTGTAAACAGTTCCGCTCAGCAGAACCCTGTCTCCGCAGCGAAGTGTGCCGCAGGACTCTTTCAACTGAGCGGTATCAAGCCTGACGGGTCGGGCAGAGACGGGATTATTGCTCATCTTCGTTCGCCCCGACGGCCGTTTCTTCGACCGCGCTGCCGAAAATGCTTGAATTGAAGTTTTCAACTTTGTCATACAGGAAAGAAGAAAGCAGAGATATCCTCTCGGAAAGATTGTCAAGCTCGGAGCGTATGGTTTCAAAGCTGCTTTGGGTATCCGTACTTGCATTTTCGCATTCGCTCTTTATATTGGCAAGATAATCGTTGCAGCGGCGCATGATCTTGTCGGCGCGCGCGTCCGCCTCTTTTTCTATTTCCAGAGCGCGGCGGCTGGCGTTGAGCTCCAGGTCGGCTATGCGGTCTCTGAGAGAGTCGTACATCTCCGCCTTCGGCGCGGCAAGCTCGAATTTTTGCTTTAATTCATCGGAAAGATTTTTAAGCTCTTCATATCCGGCCCGCAGCCCGCCGAGTTCGTTCTCCGCACTTTCCAGGCGCTGCTGCAAAGCAAGCTTATCCTGCGTGAGCTCGGACAGCTTTTCCTCGCTTTCGGAGCATTTTTCCGCAAGACGGTCTCTTTCTTCCTTTGCCGCGCGCAGACGCTTTGCGAGAGATTCCACATAGGCGGAAACGTCTTCACGGTTGAAGCCGCCGAGAAATGATTTTCTTATTTTTACTTCGTCCGGCATAAGCTACATCCTTTCGGTATGGGGTGAGAAAAAACGAATGAAAAAACCCTGAATGTGTATATACTTTGTAATGATTTTATCACGTTAAACAGAGAATAACAATAATAAACCTTTTCAGCGAATTTTCGATATTTCGGTTACGGTCAGTTTGTTTTCCGAAACATAAAACTTTATCTCAAAGCCGCCGAAATTCATGCCGTAAATACGCTCGTTCGAGTCATGGTAAGACGGTCTGGGATCTTTGGAAAGCACTTTTTTAAGAGTTTCGGCAAGTTGAGCATCCATGACGCGGGAAAGCTCCCCGGGAATGACGACGTCAAGCGTCGTCCCGGCGTCCGGCGCAAAGCCCGAAGAAGCGTCGGGGCGGCAGTCGGTATACGGGATGTAGGGCTTTATATCGTAAACGGGCGTGCCGTCCATTATATCCGCGCCGGAAATGTGCAGTATCGGACCGCGATCGGCGGAATGCTCGATGCGCTCGAGGCGGACGCAGGAGAGGCCTATCGGGTTGGGACGAAAGGGAGAGCGGGTCGCGAACACGCCTTTTCTTGCGTTTCCGCCTAAACGGGGCGGCCTAACGGTAGGCGACCATTTGCCCTCTGGCACCTCGGAAAACTCCCAAATAAGCCAGATATGCGAAAAATCCTCAAGCCCGCGCACGGCTTCGCCGCTGCGGTATTCCCGCTCGAATACTACGGTCGAGCGCAGCTCTTCAACGATGCCGCTTTGCCTGGGTATACCGAATTTGTCGGGAAAAGGACTGTGAACGACGGCAATATGCTTCATATAATATCTTTGTTCAGCCGGCGGCCGAAAGCTTCCGCAGCCGCGGAAAGTCCTTCGTCGGGTATGGTTTGTCTCAGCTTGCCTCCCGAGGCGGATAGGGCGAGCACATGGATCTGAGCCGCCTTTTCGATCGTATGCATCAGGCCGAAGGCACTGTCAAAGACCGCACC
>JAGDDB010000193.1 GCA_017958265.1 Oscillospiraceae bacterium
AGTCCCGCTCCCCTGCCCGGATCCGAAAAGTCCTCCGCGCGGGTGAAGTCGTCGAAAAGAGTGGGCAGTACGTTTCCGGATATCCCGCTGCCCGTGTCCGTAATGCTTATTACGGCGGTATCGCCGTTTTTCGACAGGCTTATTTCCACTCTGTCGCCCCCGGCACAGTGCAGCAGGCTGTTTGCCAGCACGTTCATGAGCATTTTTTCCATATCCCTGCCGTCCGCTTTGACGAACACGTCTCCGGCGCAGCCGGAAAAGCTCAGTTCTACCCCCGTTTTGCCGATGATCGCGCGGATACTGTCCGCAAGATCGCCGCACAGCTCTCCCAGCTCTACAAAGCCCGGCTCCGCCGTCTTTTCGTCCAGGCCGATGCTTCCGAGTTCCCGGAGATTGTCGGCTATGCGCAGCAGCCGCAGCTGATCCCGGCGTATAACGGCAAGAATATCCTCAAGCTCTTTGTTTTCTTCGCGCTCGAGTTTTTTTGCCATTACCTCCGACGCCGCCATGGAATCGTTCAATACCTTTATCATTGCGGCGCTCAGATTGGAAAACATCCTTGATATCTCTTTGTCAGATGTAAGATCCATTTCAAAGCACTCCTTGCAGATCGATATTACCATTCTTCCGCGTTTTTTACAATAGTATTCGACCTCGTCAGAGCAAACTGCGCTCACGCGATTCAGAGCAAACTGCGCTCACGCCGTTTCCGGATCCCGCCTGCGGCATGCAAAAGTATTCGGCAGCGGCGTTATGTTCCGCTGCCGAATTCCGTTAGTGATAAAGTGCGCTCTCTTCTCTTTTACAGATTTTTTATGCCCATCTTCTGCAGAGGCGCCTCCACTCCGTTGGCGACGAAAGCCCGTTTGACCGCCTCGATCAGGTCAAAATACAGCGTCCAATAATCTCCGCTGTCGCACCATACGCGGATGCGGAAGGTAACGGAGGCCGCCGTCAGCTCGCTGATGAGGATATCGTACGCGGGCTCTTTCAGCGCGTGTGCGTCCGCCTCGATGACCGATGCGAGTATGCCGCGCACGGCGTCCAGCTCACAGCCGGAGGACACTGCGAAATCAAGATCGACTCTGCGCAGCTTTTCGGCCGTAAGGTTCTTTATCGTGCCGGCCGCCACGCTTCCGTTGGGTATCTCCACCCTGATATTATCGAGCGTGAGCAGCGTGGTATAGAATATGCCTATATCGGCCACATTTCCCTCTCCGTCGGAACAGATGATGTAATCGCCTAACTTGTACGGCTTGAGAAGGAGGATAAGGACGCCGCCGGCCAGATTTCCCAGGCCGCCCTGCAGCGCCAGGCCTATCGCCAGACCGCAGGAGCCCAGCAGCGCCACTACCGTAGCCGCGGGCACGCCGATAATGATGACGGCAGTCAGCACCAGGATCAGCTTAAGGCCGATGGTGATGAAGCTGACGATAAAGCGTTTGACGGTGGTATCCGTCTTTTTGAAAACGCGATCGCTGCGCAGGAACCTGGTGAAAAGCTTGATCAGCAGAAATCCGACGACAAGCAGTATTGCGCAGCCGATCAGCTTCAAACCGTAGTTCATTACAAAGTTTTTGACAAAGTTTCCGAACATTTTCCCCTCTCCTTTTTTTGTTTATTTACTGTGCCGCGGCATTGCGTCTTTTAACGAAAAGGATCTGTATCACGCAGACAGCGACGGTAATAACAAGCCCTATCACGTCCGTAACGGGCTTGGGATCTATAAGGCACAGCCCGCCTGCGGCGGCGAGTATGCGAAGCGGCAGTATTATCTTTCCGTGCATGTATCCCTCAAGCGCCATGCTCAAGCCGAACATGCCTACAAAGGATGTGACTATCAGCAATACGACCTGCCAGATACTCGTATCCACGAAAACCATGGCGGGACTCATTGCGATGATATACGGGATTATAAAAGCGGCTATCGCAAGCTTCGTCGCGTTCACGCCGGTCTTCATCGGCTGCGATCCGGCTATCGCGCTTCCTGCGTACGCAGCCAGGGCGACCGGCGGCGTAATATCCGCCACGATGCCGAAGTAAAAAACGAACATATGCGCCGCTATGGACGGCACGCCCATTTTTATCAGTATGGGAGCGCATGTGGTCGCCATGATAACGTAGTTTGCCGTCGTCGGAACGCCCATGCCGAGGATAATGCAGGTTATCATGGTCAGCACCAGCGCGATGAGCAGCTTGTCGCCGGCAACGCCCACTATGAGGGTTATCAGCTTGCTGCCTATGCCGGTAGTGGTTATCACGCAGGCTATTATGCCCGCCACCGCGCAGGCTATGCCCACCGTCAGAGTGCTGCGCGCGCCGTTTTCAAGCGCGTCGAAAAACTTCGTCACGTTCAGCCGCGGGCGGCCGCTTTCTCCGCGCTCGATATTTATTATCCGCGTGTGCTTTCTGAACATGCTGACGATCACCGCTATGGCCGTTGCCGCGAGAGCCGCGAAAGCCATGGTGCGGGTGATAAGGAAGTATACCAGCGCGATAAGCGGCAGCAAAAGGTATCCGCCGTGCAGTACGAGCCTGAAGAAATTGGGCAGCTCCGTCTTGGGTACGCCCTTGAGACCTAATTTTTTAGCCTCAAGATGGACCATGATGAATATGCCGAGGAAGTACAGCGCGGCAGGCAGGATCGCTCTGAGAGCTATGTATCCGTAGCTCACGCTTACATTGGGCATGGAAACGTATTCCACCATCAGGAAGGCCGCCGCGCCCATTATGGGCGGCATTATCTGACCTCCCGTGGAGGAGGCCGCCTCCACCGCGCCGGCAAACTCCGGCTTGTATCCCGTCTTTTTCATGAGCGGTATCGTTATCGAGCCGGTGGTAACGGTGTTTGCCACGGATGAACCGGATACCATTCCGCACAGCGCCGAGGATATGACGGCCACCTTCGCCGGACCGCCGCTTGACGCGCCGGCTATGGAATTTGCCACATCTATGAAAAATTGGGATATGCCCGTCCGTTCAAGGAAGGCTCCGAAAATAACGAACAGGACGATGAAATTCAGGCAGGCCCGCGTCGGCGTGCCTATCACGCCCTCCGTAGTATAAAAGATATCGTATACGTTGCGGACTATCGCCTTGGGCAGGCTGCTGAATACCGCTCTCTGGGCTATCGAATAGACTATAAAGGCCGAGGCCACTATGACTATCGGCAGGCCCACGGCCCTGCGGCAGGCCTCGAGAGTAACGAGTATGCCCACGGCGCCGACGATAACGTCAAAAGTACTGATCGCAAACGCTTTTTCTATCATCGCCTGATAATTCAATGCGAAATAGAAATACGCTCCGGCTCCGAGCAGCGCAATTACGACATCGTACCAGGGCACGAAATTTCTTTTTTTGATCTTGCCCTTAGCGGCCGGGAAATTGATGAACACGAGGAACACTATCGCCCCGACAAAGGAGGCTCTTTCAAGCCTTGTCTCCCCCGTATAAAACAGCAGGAACACCGCGTAAAGCGAAAACAGGACGAAAAGCACCCGAACGACCTTTCGCGGTATGCCCTCCCACAGGCGCGTGTTTGACTCGCGGTCGTACTTCTCCATTACCGCGCGTATTTCGGCCTCATCGGCTTCGAGTTCGCCGATGTTCTTTTTTATTTCCTCAGACAGATGCGTCACTCCTTTTTAAGCATCGGCATATGGTGCCGCACGGAGAATATCACGCTGCTGCTGCGTCCGCAGAGCTCGCGAAGACTGATTTGTCTGCTTCCGATGCGCAGTACATGATCCGACACGGTACCCACGACGTACCGCAGCGGCGTCATTTTCATGTCTATGTCCGAAAT
>JAGDDB010000194.1 GCA_017958265.1 Oscillospiraceae bacterium
CCTCGGGGCGATCATCCGCGTCCGAGCAGTATATCGCCGACTTTGTAAATATCCCCCGCGCCTACCGTGAGAACTATATCCCCCGGTTTTGCCTCCCGGCGCACCCTTTCGGCAAGCTCGTTGAAATCGGCCGAAAAAAACGCGCCGGGCACTTCATCGGCAAGCATTTTTGCCGAGGTCCCGTCCGTGTTTTTTTCACGGGCGGCGTATATCTCGGCAAGGTAAACCCTGTCGGGTCTCTTCAGCTGGCTTACGAAGGCGTCAAAATGGGTCTTAGTACGGCTGTAGGTGTGGGGCTGGAATATGCACAGCACGCGTTTATATCCCATCGTATCCACCGCGTCCAAAAGCGCCTGCAGTTCCCTGGGGTGATGCGCATAGTCGTCGTAAACGTCCGCGCCGTTGAAGCTGCCCTTGAATTCCGCTCTGCGCCCCGTGCCTTTGAATTCCGCAAGACCTTCTTCGGCTGTTTTGCCGTCGATCCCGTTCAGATACGCCGCCGTACACGCGGCAAGGGCGTTGTATACGTTGTGCCGTCCGCTTACGTTCAGTTCGATATGCGCGTATTGCTTTCCTTTGAATACCGCGTCAAAGGACGGATTTTTGCCCTCGACGAGGTTTTCGGCTCTCATGTCGGCTTCTCCGGCCAGGCCGAATGTTACGATACGCCTGTCCAGCCCCTTCAATGCGGCGCGGCAGCCCTCGTCGTCCGCGTTCGCAACGACCCAGCCGTTATCAGGCACCTTTCCGGTAAAGGTCCTGAAGGATGCTCTGATATTATCCACCGTGCCGAAGAAATCCAGGTGATCGTTGTCCACATTGAGTATCACCGCCGTCGTGGCGAAGAAATTGTGGAAGGAATTATAATACTCGCAGGACTCGAGTATGATCGTATCTCCCTCGCCCACGCGGTAGCCGGAGCCGAGCAGCGCCAGCGTGCCGCCTATCATTACCGTGGGGTCCCTGTCGGCCTTCATGAAAATATGCGTGACCATGGCGGTCGTCGTCGTCTTTCCGTGGGTCCCGGCAACGCATACGGAGCTGCCGTAGTTTTCGGAAATGGCGCCCCAGGCCTGCGAGCGTTCAAATACCGGTATGCCGAGCTGTCTTGCCCGCTCGACCTCCGGATTATCGTCGTGCGCCGCGGCGGTGCGGACGACGAAATCGGCGCCCTCCGCGTTCTCCGCCCTGTGCCCGACGAAAACCTTTATGCCGCTTTCCCTGAGCGTATCCAAAGTCGGGCTGTCGTTCATGTCCGAGCCGCGTATCTCCAGGCCTCTGCCCGCCAGCACCATTGCCAGCGGAGCCATCGATACGCCGCCTATACCTATCAAATGACCCTTTTTACCGGGTCTCATGTATTGAGCAAAATCCGTGACCTGCATTTTAACACCTCTGACACTGTAATTATATTACTCTTTTGCGATTATTACAATTACAATTTATTTTCACCGTATTGCTATTTTCGTGCAAATATAATAGAATGCGAAAAAAGACGATCTGCCCGGAGGTATTCAAATGATTTCAGTCTATGCAAAAGCGGCCGAGCTGTGCCGCGCAGGCGTTCCCTTCGTTTATGCCGCCATCATTTCTCAGGACGGCTCCACTCCCCGGAGCACCGGCTCAAAAATGCTCATTACCGCCGATACCATCTTCGATACGATCGGCGGCGGCGGCATGGAAGGCAGCGTTATCTCCAACGCCCGCGAAAAGGTGCTTTCCGACGGCAAGCCCATGATACTGTCCTATGACATGACGTCCGAAGAAGCCGCCTCTGCGGACTTCATCTGCGGCGGCCGCTGCGACATCCTGCTGTTCCGCGGCGAGGATGAATATCTTAGCGTATTTGAAGAAGCGGCTTCCGCGTGCTCCGACGGCGTGCCCGCCTGGCTGTTCTATATCATCGATGAAGACGGAGTCAGCGGCCGGCCTTTCAGCCTTTGTCTGAACGTAGACTGCCGCAGGCTTGTGGGCGAATACGACGGGCTGAACGCTTTCCCCCGCGATATCCTTCTCTCTCCCCTGCGCACCGCCGTACACGGCGACCATATCGACGGCGTGCGTTATATAGCCGACAGCGTCGGCAGCGCGCCGATGATGTATATATTCGGCGGCGGACATGTTTCCAAGGAAGTTGCCAAAATCGCCGTGGGCGTCGGTTTCAGCGTTACGATAGTCGACGATCGCGAGGAATTTGCGAATAACGAGCGCTTCCCCGACTGCCGCTGCGCGGTCGTCGATTTCAAAAACATGCCGGACTTCCCCGTGGACGAAAAAAGCTATGTCGTTATAATGACCAGAGGGCACGCGTTTGACCGCGAGGTGCTCAAATGGGCGCTGGGCAAAGAGCTTCGCTATCTCGGCATGATAGGCAGCAGTTCCAAGCGCGACAGCACCTATAAGCTGCTGGAAACTCAGGGCTATTCCATGGAAAAAATGCTCAGGGTCAAATGCCCCATCGGGCTGAGCATAGGCGCGGAAACACCCGCCGAGATCGCCGTAAGCATCATGGCCGAGATAATACAGGTCCATCGCTCACGGTAAAAAAGAACTTGCTTTTTCATGCGCATACTGCTATAATCCTAACCGCTGCGGTCGGTGCCGTCATCGTTCGCTGTTCCGCGGCGATGAGCCCGCCCGGCTCGGCAGGATAGAGCGGCCGCCTGTTAAAGTCTTTTTACGACCGCCCGCCTCGCAGCCGAAAAGCGGGCGGTCCGAACATTGTTTGATACCTGCCCTCGTAGCTCAGCAGGATAGAGCGTTCGCCTCCTAAGCGAAAGGCCGCGCGTTCGAATCGCGCCGAGGGTGCCAGAAAAGGATCGCTGTTTTACAAACGGCGATCCTTTTCAGTTATATTCGCCCTTTGGGCGAGTTATATTGCGCTTCGCGCAGTTTAAGCGGACGGCTCTCGTCGATAAAGTCCGAAGGACTTTGTCGACGAATTGAAAAAAGAGGCCGTTGCAAAACGCGAGTTTTGCAGCGGCCTCGTCTTGTTTTTCTTCCGTATTTTCAAGGGCTGAAGCAAAGTATCGGCGCAAATCGGCACGGGAAAACCGGCAGGTGTTCGGCTCCCCTCGCCTATTGCAAGGCTGAATGTCCGATGATCTAATGAAAAAACGCAGGAAAAGTAACTTCCTGACGGAAATCGTCGATGATCGCTGCACATGCAGCGTTACGATGAATGTCTTTCTTGCTTTCGGAGGCCGTCAAGGCATGCAGGCGCAAGAACATCACCCGCACTGGAGGACAAAGAGATGACAACAGAGATGCAGGCGACATTCCGGCCTTCCGAAGAAAGGCGCCGGATCCTGATCGTCGAAGATGAGCCGATCAATCAGAAGCTTTTGTCGCGCATGCTGGATCGCAGTTACGACGTGATCCTGTCGGGAAACGGCAGCGAGGCGCTGGAGATCATCCATACGCAGCACGACACTATCAGTCTGATCCTGCTGGACCTTAAACTGCCGGACCTGCACGGCCTTGAGATCCTGCGGCGGCTCAACGCCGACCCCCGCTATGCGCGTCTGCCGGTCATCGTGATGACCGCCGACAGCAAGGCGGAGCTGGAATGCCTCTCGCTCGGCGCGATCGATTTCATCCCCAAGCCTTATCCGCAGCGGGAGATCGTGCTGGTCCGCATTCGGCGCA
>JAGDDB010000019.1 GCA_017958265.1 Oscillospiraceae bacterium
GAGCTTTACGGCGAGAGCCCCGCCGTTTTCGTTCCTTCGGACGCTCCGAAAACGGACGGCGTCCGCGCCGAGCTCGGCGCGCTGAGTCCCGACGACGCGTCCCGCCGCTGGTTCCGGCTGCATTACGACGCGATCTTCGGCATGGACGACGCCGTGCGCAGATATTATTCGGAGCATCCCGGCAGCATGGTACGGCCCCTGCCTCCGCCCCCTGCGCCGGAGACACCCGAGCCCGCCGCGGCGATCTTCTTCATGCCGGACCTCATGGCTCTCATCGCCCTGGGAAAGGAGCTGAACATATCTTTGCTGCTTCAGCCCGGCGCCGACGGCTGGGACTGGCTGAAAACGGACGAAGAACCGCTCAGGCCCTATTTTCGGCTGCTGGCCATGCCCGGCGCGATCTCATGCCTCGCCGTTATCCTCTCTTATCCGGGCGACGTCCTTCTGAGCTGTGATCACATTGCCTCCCGGGCGGGCGTATCGCCCGATGAGGCTGCAGCGGCGCTGGAGGAAGCGGCGTCCCTGCACCTGATGACCGCCCAGAGCGTCCTGCGCGGAGGGACCGAGCTGCGCCTGTATCAGGCTCCGGACGCGCCTTCGACGGTACTGCTGGGAATGATCTCGCTGGCAAAGCATTTCAGCCGCGGCGCGGGGCTCGGTCACGGCTGCGCAATGATCGGTTCGGGCGCTCCCCGGATAACGATCAAAGAAAAAGGAGAAGATGAAAATGAATGACCCGGATCAACATGTATACGTCAAACATCGGCGCAGCCGTTTCCGGCCGCGCCGATGTTCGAAAAATGCTGAATGATTATGAAATCAGCCAGTCGATCAAGTTCAGGGATTTGATACCTTCATAGCTTGTCTCCAGACCGGGATCGAGAGAAAGCACTATTTTTTCGTAGTTATCCTTCACTTTCCGCAGGGGGCTCAGCTCGCGCCTGCGTATATCCTCGCCCGTCATGGATTCGGTCACCTGAACATAGAATTTCTCGTCTGCCTTTGCAGCGACAAAGTCGATCTCGGCATTGTCTACCTTGCCGATCGCCACATCGTAACCGCGGCGCAGAAGCTCAAAGTATACAATATTTTCAAGCACATGTCCGGTATCTCGATCCCGGAAGCCGAGCAGATAGTTGCGAATCCCGATGTCGGCGATATAGTATTTCCCGAGAGTTCGCAAAAACTCCTTGCCCTTGATGTCAAAACGCTTAACTTCATAGAAGATATATGATTCCAACAAGGCGCCCACATAGGCCTGGACCGTATGAGCGCTCGGGGCATTTTTCCGCGCGCCGCCCTCCAATAGGCCTTCATTGACCAGCGTGTTCCCAATAGAATTTGCCGAAACCGTGCTGCCGATGTTGTCCGCGAGGAACAGGATGATCTTGCGAAGCAGTACCGGATCTGTGATCTGTCTTTGGCCGCGCCGCTTTTCTCGCTCCAGAATATCCCGCACAATTACGGTGGAATAGATCCCATCCAGCAGCGTCAGCGCCCTGTCTTGATCCAAACCTACATCCGCGATCCCGGGCATTCCGCCAAATCGAAGGTAGGCATCAAAGACCTCGCGCAAGTCATACGGCTCGCCGTTCGGACCGAAGACCTGCTTTCTTGTGCCGCCCAAGGCGCTTTGTGTCTCTTGGATCGCGAAACCGTGAAAGACCATGAATTCACAGAACGACAGGGGGAGCATTTTGATCTCAACACAGCGTCCCGAGAGGTAGGTGGCATACTCGGATGACAGAAGGTATGCATTTGATCCGGTGATATAGATATCGCAATCCAGATCTACCCGAAAGGCGTTGACCGCTTCTTCCCATGCAGGAACTCGCTGGATCTCGTCCATGAAGAGATACATTCGTTTCCCCGGCACCACCAGGTTTTTAACATAGTTATACAATCCGTCCGAAGACATGTCTTTGAATTCGTGAGATTCAAAGTTCATCTCCACGATCTGTTCCCGGGACACGCCGTTTTCAAGCAGATGCCCTATCATCAGCTTCAGCAGGCTGGATTTCCCGCAGCGGCGTATGCCCGTTACAACTTTGACCGGCTCGGTATCTTGAAAAGCAATAAGTTTATTCAAATAGAGATCACGATTCTTATAGACGCGAGAAGAAGACATCGTACTCACTCCTTTGCACTCGCAGTATAGCATAAGTAAGTTGCAAGGTCAAGTTTTTGCAGTTGGTTGCAAAAACTCAGAAAATTCGACTGTTTTTGCAGTGTACGCTGTTGAATTGCCGCAAAAAGTTCTACTCCCGGCAGAATATTACTCTGTTTCGGTTTTTGACTCTACGCAGCGTTTTGCCCATACTGAGCTCGTGAAGTAAGCAGACGATAGGATAACGATCAAAGAAAAAGGAGAAGATGAAAATGAATGATCTCGGCAGCAGCATCCGAAACGCCCGCACCCGGCTCGGCATGACTCAGGAGGCCCTGGCCGCGAAGCTCAAAATAGCCGCTCAAACCGTTTCAAAATGGGAACGGGGAGAAAGTCTGCCGGATTCCGCCCTGCTCCCCGACCTGGCCGACGCCCTTCGGCTCTCGCTGGACCGGCTCTTCGGCCGCAGATCGACCGCCTGGCCCGACGCGGAGGCCGCCCTGCTCGCCTGGCTCTTTGACAAGGACGAAAAAGGCAAAATGGACGGGATACAGACTCTCATGGGCTTCTGCTTCAGGCTGCTGATGGGCAGATACGCTCCCGACGGGACTCTTGAGCCGGATCCCTACGGCGAGGACGACCCGCACTATCCCGAAACCGAATGGGATTACATCATGCTCGCCGACGAGGGCATGGCGTATTGGAAAAAAAGCGACATACTGCCCCTGGGGCTGTTCATCGGCGAAGGCGGCGGCTGGCTGCCTCTCTTAGAGGATCCCGACCTGCTCGCGCCCCTTTGGGAAAGCCTTGCCGATCCCTGCGTCCGCCGGGCGATACTGGGCTCTCTGAGCGGGAAAAACATCCCCTTCGATATCTCGGAGGCTCCCGGAATATTCGGCACGGACGATCCCGGGCCCGTCATCTCCCGTCTGAAAAAAGCCTGTCTTCTCTCATCTCAGCGGGCAAACATAGATGGCGAGGAAACGCAGATACTCAGCTTCAACTGCGATATCCACATGCTTGCCCTGCTGCTGGTCGCCCAGTCCTGCTATGGCCGGTTTTTCGGCAGCGTGCCCAATATTGTCGGGCTCGGCGGCGCTTCCGAACACCGGTACGAAACGCCTCCGCTCAGGAAAAAATAACGTAAAATACCGTTATGCGGCAGGCGAAGCGCATATTTTTTGTCGGCAAGGTCCACAGGACTTTGCCGACAATTTTAAGTTATCATCCGTTTTTCTCAATATCCCGCGTCGAAATCTATCCTGCCCGGCAGAGGCTCTCCCTTGATGAACAGATCGAGATCGCGCAGGAAGGTATCATAGCGCCGCCTGTCCGTGGCTTCCGACCACGCCGAGCAGTGCGGAGTTATTATCACGTTCGGAGCTTTCCACAGAGGGTGTCCCTCCGGCAGGGGCTCCGGCTCGGTCACATCCAGGCCCGCCCCGGCAAGCCGTCCGTCATTGAGCGCCTCCAGCATCGCCTCATGGTCTATCGTGCCGCCCCGGCCGATGTTCACCAAAACGGCTCCGGGCTTCACGGCGGCGAAGGCCGCCCTGTCGAGTATGTGCCGGGTCTTCTCCGTAAGAGGAAGGGTACTGAAAATATAGTCCGCCCCGGCCAGCGCCTCATGAAGCTTCTCCGGCGGCAGCATGCGGTCGTAATCCGCCGGCATGGGCTTGTCCGTATCGCGGCGAAGGCCGGTTATGCGGCAGCCGAAGGCTTTCACGAGCGGAGTGATGGCCGCCGCCAGATATCCCGTGCCGAGCATCAGAACGTCCGCGCCGTGCAGTTCCTTGCGGGCGTGGGCGGGCCGCCAGACGCCCGACATTTGATTTTGATAAAGCTCCGGCAGCTTCCTCGTAAGGCTCAGCGCCATCGCCAGAGCGTGCTCCGCCATGGAAGGGGCGTGTACGCCGGCGGCGCGCGTAACGATAATATCCTCCCGCGCGTACAGCTCGCGCTTTTCGTAGCCGTTCACCCCGGCGGACTGCAGGTGCAGCCAGCGGAGCTTTGAAGCGTTTTTCAGCCATTGCGGTCTCGGATGCCCGGTGATGACGTCGGCTTCCGTTACGTCCCGCTCCGTGCAGTCCGTAAAGGAACGAAACCTCCAGTCCATTTCCGGATAGCGTTCCCGGCAGAGCAGTCCCCCCTTCCCGTCGCCGTCCAATACGTCGGTGACCGGGCTGGAGATAACGAGTATTTTCAATGCTTCCATATTCGCTCCTTTCACGAGTCAGTGTGAGTCAGTGGGGACGGTTCTGTTTGACTCATTTTATACTCTCTGAACTACATTTCGGTTGATTCCCGTAAGGCGCTCGATCTGACGCACCGTCAATCCGGCGTCCTTCAAAGCCTTGAGGGCAGCGTTTCGCTTCGATTTTTCCATCTGTTGAAGCGATGTTCCGCTGACCGTCCCGAGAATATTTGTCATCGTCTCTTTCGCCCAATCGTCATCCCTATGAAACTCTTCAAATTCCATACAGCCGTCCTCATCATCGTCTGCGGCAAGGAAATCCAAATAAGCAGCCTTGTCCCCTATCATCTCCCGGAAAAGCGAGACGTCAACGGAGGATGACATGCCGTCATATGCCGTGAAGCTGCTCCACTTATATTCCGACGCCGGACAGACGCCGGCCTTTTGCGGATTATTCAATATATACCGGAACACCGTCAGCAGATAACCGTCGTCATCAATCGCCTCGCTGCGATAACGATCCTGAAACAAATGCCCGGTCCGATCATATTTCCTGTTATAATATCCCGCGTAGCTTACTCCGAGTTTTTTCATAAAAAGCGGCGTATTCCCTTTTGTATCACGAACAAGCAGGTGCACATGATTATCCATAAGACAGTAAGCGCACAGAGTTATGTCTGTCTCTTTGCAAAAGCGTTCAAGGGCCAGGAGAAAATAATAATAATCATTTTGATCCTCGAACAGAATTTGTCTGCCAATCCCGCGGAGGATCAGGTGCAGATATCCCGAATTGCTGAACTCCCGTGCTTGTCTCGGCATTGCATATTCTCCTTTTTCTTTTTTCCTGCATAGCAAGGCGAAAAAGAGTCAGTGAGAACCGTCCCCGTTGACTCGTTGGCTCACAGCAGGCCCAGCCTGCGGCAGGTCTTTTCCGTTTCGTAATACACTCTTTCCCTGTCTATAGTTGTCAGCTCGCCTTTGTCAAGCAGGAATTTCCCGTTCACCATCACCGATTCCACCTCGGAGCCGGTGGCGGAATAGATCAGTGAGGAAGCGGGATCGTTGAAGGGCCTGAGCCACGGCCTGTCGAGATCGATCACCGTAAGATCGGCCTTCATTCCCGGCTTTATCTCTCCTACGTCCTCAAGACCGAGCGCCCTCGCGCCGCCGACGGTGGCCATCTTCAGCGCGTCCGCCGCGCCGACCGCGGCGGCGTCGCCGCTCATGCCCTTGTGCAGCAGGCACAGGCAGCCCATATCCCGGAACATGTTCAGCGCGTTGTTGCTCGCCGCGCCGTCGGTACCGAGGCACAGCTTTACGCCTCTCTTCTGCATTTTCACCACGGGGGCCACCCCGTTGCCCAGCTTGAGATTGCTCACGGGATTGATGGCGGCGTTGACTCCCCGCCGGACAAGTATGTCTATATCGCCGTCGGTGAGAAAAACGCAGTGCGCCGCCACGGTCCTGTCGGTCAGCACACCCGCGCGGTCAAGGAATTCCACCGGCGTACAGGCGTATTTTTCCCTGACGGTCTCAATTTCGTTTTTGCTTTCGGAAACATGGATGGTCATCGGCAGATCGAGGCTCGCCGCCAGCTCGGCGGTCTCTTTGAGATAGCCCTCGTCGCAGGTATAGGGCGCGTGGGGCCCGAGCATGAAGCTTATAAGCGGGTTTTTTCCTCTGTACGCGCTTATCTCCTTTTGCGCTTCATCGAGTCTGCGCTTTCCTCCGGCTTCGTCGTCCGCCCCGCCGGAGAGCCCGCGGCAGAGCACCGCCCTGACCTTTGCCTCTTCCGCCGCTCTTACCGCCGTTTCGGTAAACACATACATGTCCAGCGAGGCGGTCGTACCGGTGGAGAGCATTTCCGTGTATCCGAGCAGCGTGGCCCAATAGCAGTCGTCCGGAGTCATTTGGTCCTCCAGCGGCATTATGCGCCTGAAAAGCCAGTCGCTGAAAGGAATATCGTCGGCGCAGCTGCGGAACATGGTCATATAAACGTGGGTATGGCTGTTCACCAGGCCCGGCATCAGCAGCCGGTCCTTACCGTCTATCACGCGGTCCGCCTTCGATCCCTCCGGCGCCTCGCCCACCGATACTATGCGTTCGCCGCTTACGTATACGGAGCTCTTCTCCGCCCTGCCCGACGGCGTAAGAACATAAATATCTTTGAATAAAACGCTCATAGGCCCACGCTCTCCAGCAGCGCCTTTGCCTTATCGGTATCCTCCCAGCGCACCTTGAGATCGGTGCGGCCCATGTGTCCGTATGCGGCAAGCTGCCTGTATATGGGCCTTTGCAGCTCAAGCTCGCGTATTATTGCCGCGGGCCGCAGGTCGAATATCTCCAAAACGGCCTTTTCCAGCCTGTCGTCGCTCACCTTGCCCGTGCCGAAGGTATCGACCATGACGCTGACGGGCTTTGCAACGCCTATGGCATAGGCCAGCTGTATCTGGCACTTTGACGCAAGTCCGGCGGCGACGATGTTTTTTGCGACGTATCTTGCCGCGTAAGCGGCGCTCCTGTCCACCTTTGTGGGGTCCTTTCCGGAGAAAGCCACTCCGCCGTGCGGCGCGTATCCGCCGTAGGTGTCAACTATTATTTTCCTGCCGGTCAGTCCGCTGTCGCCGGCGGGCCCGCCTATTACAAAGCGTCCGGTGGGATTTATATAATACTTTGTCCTGTCGTCAAGCAGCTGTTCCGGGACTATGGGTCTTATGACCAGCTCGATCATGTCGCGCCGTATGGTCTCGAGGGAGACGTCGGCTGAGTGCTGCGTGGAAACCACCACGGTATCCACCCTGACGGGGCGGCCGTCGTCGCCGTACTCCACGGTCACCTGGGTCTTGAC
>JAGDDB010000195.1 GCA_017958265.1 Oscillospiraceae bacterium
CGGTCGAGTACGCCGCCGCGAAATGCCCGGATATCCAGCTCTCCGCTCTTTTTACGCGCCGTGATCCTTCCGCGGTCAGGCCGATGACCGCCTCCCTTCCCGTGATCCCCCTTGCCGACGCCGAGTCCATGGCCGGCAAGCTGGACGTCGTGATAATCTGCGGCGGCAGCGCCACCGATCTGCCTGCCATGACCCCCTCTCTCGCGGGCATATTCAACGTTGTCGACAGCTTTGATACGCACGCGAATATTCCCTCTCATTTTGATAATGTTGACAAGGCCGCCCGCGCCGGAGATAAGCTCGCGCTCATATCCTGCGGCTGGGATCCCGGCCTGTTTTCACTGATGCGCGTTTACGCCGCCTCCGTGCTTCCCGACGGGCGCGACTACACCTTCTGGGGCCGCGGAGTCAGTCAGGGCCATTCCGACGCGGTGCGCCGCATCGAAGGCGTGCTTGACGCGCGGCAGTATACCGTTCCCGTTCCCGAAGCCGTCGAGAGCGTAAGGAGCGGCCTTTCCCCCGAGCTCGGCACACGTCAGAAGCACACCCGCGAATGTTACGTCGTGGCGGCCGAAGGCGCCGACAAGGCCCGCATAGAGCGGGAAATAAAGACGATGCCGAACTATTTCGCCGACTATGACACCACCGTCACTTTTATAAGCGCCGAGGAGATGGCGAGGGACCATTCCGGTCTGCCTCACGGCGGCTTCGTTATCCGCAACGGAAAAACCGGCGAAAACACCACCCAGACTATGGAATTCCGTCTTGCCCTCGGTTCCAATCCGGAATTCACCTCAAGCGTGCTCACCGCCTATGCCAGAGCCGTATACAGAATGAGCTCCGAAGGCAAACGCGGCTGCATCACCGTACTTGACGTCCCCCCCGCTCTGCTCTCCCCGCTCACCGGGGAAGAGCTCAGGGCACATCTTCTGTAAGGAGCGCAATATGCTGCACGATAATCTTTCCGTCAATTCCGCCGGACACCTCACCGTCGCCGGCTTTGATACCGTTGAGCTTTCTTCCCGCTTCGGCACTCCCCTTTATCTGCTGGACGAAGACCGCGTCCGCGCGCGCTGCCGCAGCTATGTCCGGGCGATGGGTCTTGCCTTCGGCGGCGCGTCCCGTCCTCTTTTTGCCAGCAAGGCGCTGTCCTTCACGGGCATTTACCGCATAATGAACGAGGAAAAAATGGCGATAGACGTTGTTTCCTCCGGCGAGATATTTACCGCTCTCAGGGCGGGTTTCCCTGCGGCGGACATGTATTTTCACGGCAACAACAAGACCGACGCCGATATAAGCTATGCCCTTGAAAACGGCGTAGGCTATTTCATAGTCGACAACGCCGAGGAGCTCGCCGTTCTCAGCGGATTTGCCGCCGGGATGGGCATAAAGCAGAAGATCCTCCTGCGCCTGACTCCCGGCATAGATCCTCATACCTTCTCCGCGGTCAATACCGGACAGCTCGACTGTCAGTTCGGCGTGCCGATAGAAACCGGGCAGGCCCGCGCTTTCGTTGAGCTGGCCCTCGAGGCTCCGAATGTAGAGCTGTGCGGCTTCCACTGCCACATAGGTTCTCAGATATTCGATTGGACTCCCTTCCGCGACGCCGCGGACATAATGCTTTCCTTCGCGGCGGAGATCAAAAAGGACCTCGGTTATGAGGCCGGGGTACTCAATCTCGGCGGCGGCTTCGGCGTAAGATACGTCGAGTCCGACCCGTACCTGGACATAGAAGAGAGCATCATGAAGCTCGGGCGGCATATCGACGAGGCTTGCGCCCGTCTCGGCCTAAAAAAGCACGCGATACTCCTTGAGCCCGGGCGAAGCATTGTGGCCGACTCAGGCGTGACCCTTTATTCAGCCGGCGGAGTCAAAACCGTCCGGGGCTTCCGCGATTACGTCACGGTGGACGGCGGCATGGCCGACGATCCCCGCTTTGCCCTCTACGGCTCGGCGTATACCGTCGTGAACGCCACCCGCGCCTCCGCGCCGGCCGACTTCAAATGCACCGTCGCCGGGCGCTGCTGCGAGACCGGAGACCGCATTCAGGAGGACGTCATGATCGCAAAGCCTCAAAGAGGCGACATTATTGCAATTTTGTCCACCGGAGCGTATAATTACTCTATGGCGTCCAATTACAACAGGCTCTGCCGTCCGCCGATAGTGCTGCTCAGCAGCCGCGGCGCGGTCCTGGCCGTAAGGCGGGAGAGCTTTGAGGATCTGGCGGCATGTGATCTTTGAGTCCGCCGAGCGGACGCCTCACTCATGTTTCAAAATGAAAAATGATTGAGGTGAGCTTATGAGTAATTTTATCGTATGTACCGACTCCGGCTGCGATCTGCCCATGGATGTGCTCCGTCGGCACGACATCGTTCCCCTGTGCCTGAAATATGAGATAAACGGCGTCGAATATCGTGATACGATGCTCCACGAGGACTGTCACGAATTTTATGAAAAAATGCGTTCGGGCGCCGTGCCCAAGACAAGTCAGCTCAATCTCTTTGACTATCTTTCTTTTTGGAAGGGACTGCTGGACCGCGGTCTTCCGATCGTGCATATTTCCCTCGGCAGCGGAGTATCGGGCACCTGCGACAACGGCCGCATAGCCGCCGAGGAGCTGATGAAAGAAAACCCCGGCGCGGAGATACATGTAGTGGACTCCACTCTCTGCTCGGTCGGCTACGGCATGCTTGCCATCAAGGCAGCCGAAATGCGCGACGAGGGAGCCGCGGCGGATGAATGCGTTGCCTGGCTCAACGAGCACAAATGCGAGGTCAACACCTGGTATACCACCGACGAACTGAAATACCTTTATCGCAGCGGACGCGTGAGCAAGGTCGGAATGATCGTAGGCACGGCGCTGAATATCTGCCCCATACTCAATCTGGATCTCGAAGGACATCTGATAGTTCAGGACAAGGTCCGCGGCACCAAGGCCACCATACGCCGCATACACGAGATAGTCGGCCGCCTGATAACCGACGCGGATAAGCAGACGGCGTATGTCTGCCATTCGGACATTCCCGAAAAGGCCCGCGAATTCGGCGAAGCGATAAAAGAAGAATTCGGCATAGCCGAAATGAAATACACCTACATAGGACCCACCATAGGTTCCAACTGCGGTCCCGGCCTTATGGCCGTGTTTTTCTGGGGAAAGCCACGCAGGATGGACCATGCGACGGACTGAAAGGATTTACGACACAAACGGGGAGCAAGAGCCTGTAAAGGTATCTTGCTCCCCGCGAAGTTTTTTCCGGGATCCGTCAGTCCTCGGCTTCCATGAAATAAAGGCGCGAGGAAAAATCCGAGGACACCCGTGTGTGTTCGTTAAAGCCCGTACCGCCGTAAGCCGGCGACAGCCTTATACCGGCGTTCATAAGCACTGCTCCGGACACCCTGCATTCCTCCGTCTCTCCCGCCAGCTTCACAAAACGGGCGACCAGGTAATGAGCCTGGGAATCCTGCTTTATATGCACCGGCGACACCGTGTTGACCAGATCGCCGAATTTCATAAGCTCTACCTTGTGAGGCAGGCTGTAAAACCTGTATATCAGCCCGGGCTCCAAGCCGGCTGCCTTGAAATCCTCATATTGGGTGTTCGGCTCGGCAAGCTCTCTCAGCACCAGCCCCACCGCTCTACGCCGGTCGGGAGATACGCATATCCATTTATGCACGTTCCCGCTCTGCAGGCGGTAGAAATCGCCGTATTGGAGAACGCCTCTCCACCTCCGGTACAGCTCAAGCTGCGCCGCCAGCTCTTTTTTCGCGTCGGCAGGCAGATCGCACAGGTTGTACTCCAGCCCCAAAACGCCGAAAGCGGCCACATCGAACCGCGTTTCCGGCGCGGTCCTGCGCAGGGTCTGATGGTTCGGGCTGGCCGAAATATGCGCGCTCACCGTCGACATGGGATAAGCGTAGCTGTACCCCTCCTGTATCCGCGCGCGGCAAACGGCGTCGGTATTATCGCTCGCCCATATCTGCGGACAGTAGCACAGTATGCCCAGATCGAAGCGGTTCCCGCCGGAAGAGCATCCCTCGAAAAGCACATCGGGGAATTTCCGCGTCAGGGCCTCCATGAGCCTGTACAGTCCGAGAACATACCTGTGCGCCGTTTCTCCCTGTCTTTCCGCGGGAAGAGAGCGCGAAAAAACGTCGGAAAAGATGCGGTTCATATCCCACTTGACATACGCCGCTCCCGCCTCCTCCAAAACGCCGGAAACGGTCTCGGCAAGATAATCGGTCACCTCAGCGTTCGCAAGATCGAGTATGCGCTGATTTCTGCCCTCGGAGTGCTCCCGTCCGGGTATGTCCATGGTCCAGTCGGGATGCTCCCTGTACAGCCGGCTGTCGGTATTCACCATTTCCGGCTCCATCCATATGCCGAAGTCAAGGCCAAGCTCCTTCAGCTTCCGGCTCAGTCCCGAAAGGCCGTTGGGAAACTTTTTCGTGTTGACATACCAGTCGCCCAGGGATGAAAAATCGTCGCTGCGCTCGCCGAACCAGCCGTCGTCCAGCACGAAAAGCTCGGCACCCGCTTTTTTCGCCTCTTTGGCAAGGCGCAGCAGCCTGCTTTCATTCACGTCGAAATAACAGGCTTCCCAGCTGTTGATCAGTATGGGCCTCTCCCTGTCTCTCCACGGACCGCGTACTATATGCCTGCGGACGAAACGGTGCATATTGCGGCTCATGCCGCCGAAGCCCTTCCGGGAAAAAACCATCACCGCCTGCGGCGAGTCCAGCGTCTCTCCGGGCAGCAGCGTCCAGGCGAACTGCTCCGGATTGATGCCCGATACAAATCTGAGCTTCCCGAAGGAATTGAGCTGCGCGGAGGAATAGTGGTTGCCGCTGTATATCAGGTTTATGCCGTAACAGGCTCCGGCAGTCTCCGTGGCGTCGGGCTCGTGAAGCATCACGAAGGGATTGCTGCGGCTCGACGAGGTCCCGGTAAAAGAGGAATTGACCAGCTTCGCATATCCCACCGGCAGCGTTTGCTTTTCCATCTCTCTTGCCCACGCTCCGTGAAACACGGTCATGGCCCATTCATCCTTTGAAAAATCCAGCTGCGTGCTCATGAGGCGCAGCACCGTCACGGGCTTGTCCCCTCCGTTGACGATGCGGCTGCTGCGGCAGATCACGTCGCAGTCGGCGTAAACGTCATAATACAGCTCCAGCGTAAGTCCCGACGCTTTGTCCTTCAGCGTGACGGCAAGCCTTTCGGCCTCGTCCGCGCCGTCATAAGCTCCGGGCATGCCTTCCGGCGGCTTCGGAGCGCACTTCTCCGCTTTTTCAAACAGGAAATCACTGCTGAAGCTGCCGTCGGCGTTCCTGACAACAATGAACGGATCGCGTATATCGCCTTTCCCGTAAGACGACAGCTCCAGGCGCATATCCTCTAAAGTAAAGGGCTAGTGCTGCGCGTCCTCCGCTATCACGTTGCCCGGCTCGAATTCCCGTTTTTCCGTCATAGCGGCGCAGTCGGCGGCTATCAGCTCGTCAGACGTCGCTTCATTCCAGCCCAGGGGAGCGCCGTAATGCAGCTTTTCGAGTCTGCCCGTTTCCGTGACTCTGAACACGTAAGACGATCCCGGCGTCTGTAAAGCGAAAATATCGTTGCATATCTTTATCATGTCAGTTCTCCGTATTTCTCCGGCGCGCCTCAAGGCTCTCATTGATCTCTTTCATGCGTCCGTCGGTCAGCTTATAGCGTCTTGCAAACCATATCACGGCCGCCGTCAGTCCTATCACCGGCAGCACCGTCATTGTCATGCGCAGTCCCGTCTTCGACGCCGCGGATACGCCCTCGGAAAAATCTCTGAGCTTATCCGCCTCGGTCACGGCGTCGTCGCTGAGCTTGAATACGGACAGCCCCACCGAGGCGAGCAGCACCGCCACGCCGGAGGC
>JAGDDB010000196.1 GCA_017958265.1 Oscillospiraceae bacterium
CCGACACTCCGGCGAACATCATCCTGCGCGGCGAAGAGAATGACGCCGATATCATCATAGGCAATACTGGCGACGAATTTCTCTACCGTCCCGAGGTGGACAGCGTCGAGGCCCTGGAGGCCTACGCGCGGCGGAAATTCCCCGCCGTGGCCGAAGAATACATTTCCATCGCGCGGCGCGGCGCGGACACCCTTGAGGAAATGAAGGAAAACGCCACCTACAACAATTTCGAGATGGGCAACGTGCTGTGGCTGGATCACAACGCCCGCCGCCCGAAACACAGGATGTATTTCTACCGTTTCGACCCGGAGATCCCGGGCCGGGACGATCCGGGCGCTTTCCACTCCTCCGATCTGTGGTTTGCCTTCGAGACCCTTGCCAAATGCTGGCGCCCCTTCACCGGCAAGCATTACGATCTTGCCCGGCAGATATGCAATTATTGGACGAATTTTGCCCGCAGCGGCGATCCCAACGGCAGCGACGCCGACGGCACGCCGATGGAAAAGTGGGAGCCCTACACGGCGGACAGCAAAAAGCTCATGTTCTTCGGAGACAGGCCCGAGCTGATCGAGGCCGACGAAAGCGAATTTTTCCGCCTGCTGCAGTACGCCTGCGAGGACGGACGCATACCCTTCCGCGCTCTGAACGCATTCGACGCGGAAAAGGAATTCGGCACGGGTCTGATGGATCTGTGACACAGGGAAAGGAGTAATCATTAATGGCTACGATACATGTTACATACTATTCTCAGGCTCTGTCGGGGCAAAATGAATTTTACATGGTGCTGCCCAACGACCTGCCCCCCATGCCGCCCGTGCCGGGCGGCCCGGCACCCGCGTTTAACCGCCCGATGAAGACGCTGGTACTGCTCCACGGTTACAGCGGCACGGCCATCGACTGGCTTGCCGGCAGCAGCATCCAGGACCTGTGCAGCCAGTACAATATAGCCGCGATCATGCCCGGCTGCCGCAACAGCTTTTATCTCGACCGTGAGGCCACGGGCGAGGCTTACGGCACCTTCGTGGGCGAAGAACTCATAGGCTACGCCCGCAGGACCTTCGGGCTTTCCCCGAAGGCGGAGGATACCTTCATCTGCGGTTTCTCCATGGGCGGTTACGGAGCGTTGGAGATAGGGCTGAAATACTCTCACAACTATTCCAAGCTCGTGGACCTCTCCGGCGCTCTCATTTACCGCGAGGTCTCTCAAATGACGCCGCCCGAGGGCAACATGGTGGCAAATTACGCCTACTATGCCGCCACCTTCGGAGACCCGAAAAAGCTGATGGAAAGCGACGCGAACCCGGAGGTCCTTGTAAAACGCAAGCTCGCCGCGGGCGAAAAGCTGCCGGGCATCTTCATCGCCTGCGGCACCGAGGATATGCTCTGCCCCCTTAACAGGGCTTTCGACGCTTTTTTGACGGAGCAGGGCGTAAAGCACGAGGCGTACTTCACCCCCGGCGAACATAATTGGAAATTCTGGGATCCCTATCTGCAGAAGGCCATACCCTGGCTGCTGGAAGAATAAACCACGCCGCGAAAAGATCGGCAAAGCCTCTTTTGCCGAAGTCTCCGTCCTGCATAAACAGCGGCAGATTGATTTTATGTCCGGTTTTGACCCCGATTTGACATGGGAGTGTGATTGAATGAAAAAGCTGACGGCATTTGCATTGGCCTTAGTCTGTGTATCGGTCATGGTCGGCTGCGATAATGACAGCCGACAGACGCGGGAAACCAGGACGGCAAATACACATACCATCGAAGTAACGGAAAACTCTGTCGGCGAAACAGGCAGAGGAACATTCGATCCGTCCGTCGAGATCTCCGAAGATGATGCAAACACCTTATCGGAAATAATCAACAGCGGCACCTGGGAAGAAGGACCTGCCGATCGTGAAAGTGATTGCGTCATTAAGCTGAAAGGGCATTGGACATATTATAATTCCGACAGCGGGATACTAAGCAGATACGATCTTGCGGAAATGTCGATATATTCTTCAAAAAAACAGGAAGTCAGCGGAAAAAGTTCGGTGCTGTCGGAGGAAGACAGGATAACCGTCAATGCCATTCTTGAAAAATACATTGCGTTGGGTATCGGCGGCAGCTAAGACCTATTGAACTGAATATTGTGAAAGGAGCAAGGTTAAAACCGCCTTGCTCCTTTTCGTTATTCATTTTCAGAATAAAACATCTTGTACACGTCGATGGTTTTCCCGTACACAGACAGAGGTATCGCTCTTTTGCCTGCGATCACATTATGCCATCACTGCGGTTATCGGCTCTCCCCCGGGGAATTGGAAGGGTGAATTGTTCGCGGCCGTTATCGTGACCTTGTCTCCCTCGAAGGTCAGGGTATACACGTCCTCCAGGCAGGTCTCCAGCCAGCGGCAGCGCAGCTCAAAGCAGTTCTCATCGCTCCAGCTGCCGTGGGCAAGGTAGAGCTGCGTGGCGTCCTCGGTCCTGCCGAGCACGTTGGTCATGCGCAGGCCGCCGGTGCCCACGCGGACGGTCTCACTGCGTCCGGATGCGGTGGTCAGCTTCCACAGGCAGCCGTAGGTATCGAAATCAAAGCTGAATTCTCTGACCGGATCGGGGCCCTCTCCGCTCATGAAATTGCCGCCGAAGGGTCCGAAAAGGCCCTGTGTCATACGGAATATCTTTCCGCTTATGCGCTCCGCCGTTGGGCTGTACGGCTGACAGGGCGGATTGCCCACGTTCAGAGAGGCCAATTTGGCTTTGAGCGCGTCATATGCCGCCGTGTCCTCCGGCAGCGGGCCGTTTTCCGTAACTCTGTCGACAAAGTCCCAGGTAATATCCAAGGTCCGCTGGGCCCAATGAGCGCCGGGGGCGGTCTCCGTTATGGCGATTATCATGTCCTGCTTCGGCAGGACTATGGTGAACTGCCCCATGGCTCCGTCGGCGCGGTAGGCTCCCTCCGGCTTGCACATCCAGATCTGGAAGCCGTAGCCCAAAAAGTTGTCCGTGGCGGGCGGGTTGACCGCCGCCTCCGAGGCGGAATCGTTCTGATTTGTGGTGGCGAGGCATACGTAATCCTCCGCGAGGATACGCTCTCCCTCCCATACGCCTCCGTCGGCATAGAGCTTAAGCAGGCGCAGGTTGTCCTCCGTGGTGGCCCACAGGCCGCCTCCGCCCACCTCCATGCCGTCGGGCATGCAGGCCCAGCGCAGGTTCGATGCGTCGATGCCTATCTTATCGAAAAGGCGGGGCTTAAGATAGTCGTGCAGGCCCAGACCCGTCTTCTTTCGCACGATGGCGCCGAGAAGAGTGGAGCCCGTGGAATTGTACATATAGGTCGTGCCGGGCTTGTGATTTACGGGAGTATGCATGAACCGGCGTATCCAGTCCTTGCTCGGAGGCGGCATGGTATCCATACCGCAGCCCATGCACAGCACGTCGCGCACCGTAAGCAGCTTCAGATTTTCGCTCGGCTCCGCGGGGCTCTCATCCGGAAATATGTCGATCAGCCTCTCGTCAAGACGAAGTATGCCCTCCGTGTAGGCTATGCCCACCGCCGTGGCGGCGTAGGTCTTGGTATGGCTCTGAAGTCCGTGGCGTATCCCGGGGCCGAAGGGCGCCCACCAGCCTTGTGCGCAGAGCAGTCCGTGACGCATGATCATCAGACCGTGCATCTCGGTATCGCTTGCCTCCAGGTCCGCTATATACCGCAGGATATCCCCGCTTCTGATGCCAACGGCCTCCGGCGAAGCGGTATCAAAGGGTTTACGATAATTCATGGCGATGCCTCCTTATGCGAAACGTCAGGTCATATCAAAATATTTTGAAATTCTTACCCGGTATTATATCTCCGCCCGCATGTGCGCGTCAATAGGCGAAGGGGCGACTACGCGGGCTCGGTCTGTTTTCTTGACATTCGGATGCATATAAGGGTAAAATACGATACGGTGATCTGTCTCGCCTCTCCGGGGCGGGGCGCATAAATTCAAGGCCGTGCCGCCCGGGCGCGCATGGCCGCATATCATGTCCTGCGGACATGCTTACGGAGGATCTTCCCATGGACGAAAAATGGTTTGATGAAATGGAAAGCCGCATACCGCGCGGCAAAGTTCGTACGCGCTTCGCGCCGAGCCCCACGGGCTACATGCACGTGGGCGGCGTGCGCACCGCGCTGTATACCTGGCTGATCGCCCGCAAAGCGGGCGGCACCTTCATTCTTCGCATAGAGGATACCGACCAGGGCCGCTTTGTCGAGGGCGCGACGGAGATAATTTACAGCTCTCTGCGCGACGCGGGCCTGACCTGGGACGAGGGGCCCGATGTGGGCGGTCCCGTAGGACCGTATATACAAACGGAAAGGAAGGGCCTGTATCTTCCCTACGCCCGTCGCCTTGTCGAGCGCGGCGCGGCATACTACTGCTTCTGCGAAAAGGCCGAGGACAGCTCGGACTTCGGCAGGCATGACGATCCCTGCCGCGAGCTTACCGCCGACGAGGTGCAGAAGCGCCTTGACGCCGGCTGCCCGTGGGTGATACGCCAGAAAATACCCGTCGGCGGCTCCACGTCCTTCACCGATGAGATATTCGGCGAGATAAGCGCGCCGAACGACGATCTGGACGATCAGGTGCTTATCAAGGGCGACGGCCTGCCCACATACAATTTTGCCAATGTGATAGACGATCATCTCATGGGCATAACTCACGTGGTAAGAGGCACGGAGTATCTTTCCTCCACGCCGAAATACAATCATCTTTACCGCGCCTTCGGCTGGGATGTGCCGAAGTACATCCACTGCTCCCCGGTGATGCGCGACGCGCAGCACAAGCTGTCAAAACGCAACGGCGACCCCACCTATGACGATCTGCTCGCCGCGGGGTATCTCCGCGAGGCCATCATCAACTATGTCGCCCTTCTGGGCTGGAGCCCCGGCGGAGAGCGGGAGATCTATTCGCTCGAAGAGCTTGTGGAGGCCTTTGACATAAAGGGGCTTTCCAAGTCCCCCGCCATATTCGACCTTGCCAAGCTCACATGGCTCAACAGCGAATATATACGCGCGATGACGCCCGAGGGATTTCACGCCGCCGCCTTGCCGTATATCGAGGCCGCCGCTCCGGGCATGGACAGCCGTCTTATCGCCTCGCTGCTCCACCAGCGCTGCGAAAAGCTGACGGACATTGCCGGACAGATCGACTTTCTCGCCGGGCTCGGACAGTATGACGACGAGCTTTTCGTAAACAAAAAGTCCAAATCGGACCGTGAAAGCTCCGTTGAGATGCTCTCCGCCGCGATACCCGCGGTGGAAAGCATAGACCCCTGGAACGCGGACAGCGTCCATGATACGCTCATAGGTCTTGCCGAAAAGTTAGAGGTGAAAAACGCAAAGCTGCTGTGGCCGGTGCGGATAGCCCTGTCGGGCCGCGCCGTGACTCCCGGAGGCGCGGTGGAGATATGCTGTCTTCTCGGAAAAGATGAGTCGCTTCGCCGCATGCGCGCCGCGCTTGAAAGGCTGGAAAGCAATGCATAAACGTTATTTAGCTCTTTCGGCCGCGCTGGCCGCGCTGCTTATGCTCTGCGCATGCAGGCGCGCGCCCGTCCCCCCGCCGGACGCGAGCTCTTCGCCGGACCCCTCGCCGGCTTCCGCCGTGACCGATCCTCCGCCGTCCTCCGAACCCGCCCCCGTCACCGAGACGCCTGTCCCGGATACGGCTGACGGAACGGAGCGATTCGGCGGCACACTCTCAGAGGAAGGCCTCGGTTTTTCCTTCGTACCTGCGGAGGGCTTCACCGTGCCGCGCGAAGGGCCGCCCTTCCGCTATACCCGCGGCGACGCCTTTGTCGAGATCGGATACGACCCCTCCGCGCTGCCGGAAGAGCTCGCTCCCTCATTCATGAACGGATACATCGCCTTTACCGACATTGAGTTTTCTTCATGCTTCGGTATCGGTGAGCACGGTCAACTGAGCGCCGAAACGGTCACCGCCGGTGACGGCTCGTCCGTGCTTTCGGCTTACCTCATCAATGACGGCAACAGCTGTATATGGCTGCTTTTCTCCTGCCCCGCCGACGATGCGGAAACGATGCGCGAAATGGACGCCATGCGCGATTCATTCAATATTTTGGCAGGCTGATCTTTTCATATTTCATCACCCCTTGCCCGATAATACGGACAAGGGGTGATCGTTTATTATGAAAATGAAAAAGAAAAGCGCCGTGCTTGTTTTTTCATACCTGCTCGCAGCCGTACTGATCGCAGGCGGGCTCGCGCTGCGCCAATACAATACCGCGTCGGAATACCGCCGCTATATAGAGGCGGGCTGGAACCGCTCGTTCGACTCTCTCTCTTCAAGCATATATGAGATGAATACCGCGCTTCATAAATCGCTGTACTCCACATCTCCCTCGCTGCTGGGCAGCGCCTGCGCGGAGATTTACGCAAAATCTCTCCAGGCCCAGGAAAGCCTGGGCGAGCTTCCCTTTTCCCGCTACCGGCTTGAAAACACCTCCGGCTTCATAGGCCGCTTGGGTGATTACGCCCGCGCCCTGGCCCTGAAAGCTTACTCGGGCGGACTGAGCGACAGGGAGATGGAAGATCTCGCCCGCCTGTCGGACACTTCGGAGCTGCTGTCTCAAAATCTGATACAGCTTCGCGCGGATATGGACGGCGGGCTGCTGTCGGTATACGACTGGCAGCGGGCCTTCGGCCAAAACACCGCGCCTTCGCTCGGGCAGAGCGTTCAGCACATGAACGACGAGTTCCCCGAGCTGCCTACCCTGATATATGACGGGCCTTATTCCCACAGCGTGGACGAAAAAACTTACTCATATATCGACTCTCTGCCCGAGATAAGCCGCGACGAGGCTCTTGACGCGGCTGCCGCGTTCACGGGGTTGAACAGGAGCGTATTTGATTTTGCCGCAGCGAGCGAGGGCAGACTGCCGCTGTACCGTTTCAGCGCGGCCTACGACGGGGGCGAACTGTCCGTCGCCGTAACGGTCAAGGGCGGTATAATAACGGAAATGACCAGCTCCGCCCCGGCGGAATATACGTCCATCGGCGACGACGAGGCCATGAACGCGGCCCGCGCGTTTCTTGAGGAACACGGCTACGCCTCCATGACCGACAGCTACCGCATACGCAAGGACAATACCATGCTCATCAATTTTGCCTACTCGCAGAACGGAGTGATCTGCTATCCCGATCTTGTCAAGGTGCTGGTATCGCTGGAAAGCGGCCGCGTCATCGGCTTTGAGGCGTCCGGATATCTTATGAACCATGCTCCGAGGACGCTGCCCGATCCCATACCCGAGCAGGACGCCCGCGCCTGCGTTTCGGCAAAACTCAAAGAGCTCTCCCATTCCCTTGCCGTGATACCCTCTCCCGGGCGCGGGGAGATATTCTGCCATGAGTTCATCTGCGAAAACGCCGACGGCGAGCACTATATTGTGTATGTAAATGCCGTCAGCGGAAAAGAGGAAAAGATACTCATTCTCATCGAGGACGAAAACGGGACGCTTACGGTATAAGCTCCCGAGCGGCGATGTGACAGCCGCCTTTCGGACGGAGCGGAGAGAATAACAAAACGTTCTTCACGTTCTTCTTTAATGTCGGCGCAAAAAAGGGTTGACAAATGCGAGTAATCCTTTATAATGGATTTCGTTCCGCCTCGGCGGAGCGAAAAATGCGCGAGTGGTGGAATTGGCAGACTCGCTAGATTCAGGTTCTAGTGTGCAATACGCACGTGCGAGTTCAAGTCCCGCCTCGCGCACCAAATTTGGACCGGTAATTGATACAATGTGTCGATTACCGGTCCATTTCATTTTTTCTCAAAAAGCCTTGTAAATAGGCCGTTTCCGCAGAATAGCGGGTGCATTTGAGGTCCCGTCAGAGGGTGGAAATGAGCCGTTTTTCCCCTTTATGAAAACTATGAAATCGCCATCACCCATAAAGAATGTATCATCCGTCCGC
>JAGDDB010000197.1 GCA_017958265.1 Oscillospiraceae bacterium
AAACAAGCCCGTCAAAACCGTGTTCGGATCGGCGACGCCTGACCGGGCTCACTTTCCGGTGAGCATCAGTCTGAGAAAGCGCAGGAAAACCTTAAACGTGCCCGTGCGCTCCACGGCCTGCGGAGCCACGATCGCGGCAGAGTATATAACCTTGCCGGAGGCGTCGCTCACCTTGAGCCGGCCGAGTTCCCGGCCCGCCGCGACGGGCGCGGTGACGCTCTGCTCAAGCTCCAGCTCCCTTTTCAGTCCGCCGAGTTCCGATTTTTTCACCAATATCCTGCCCGGCGAAACAAGGACGGGCTGGATATACCCGACCTTACCCAGCTTCACCTCCACGGGAGGTATGGCGCTGTCGGGTGCGGGCTCGGTCAGGGTAAAATTGGCAAAGGCGTAATTCAGCAGCAGCTTCGCGCTTTCAAATCGCTCATCCGAGCTCGGCGCGTGCATGACCACGGCGATATATTCCACGCCGTCTCTCTCCGCCGTGGCGGCCAGACAGTACTGCGCCTGCTGCGTAAAGCCCGTTTTCAGCCCCGTGGCTCCCTGATAAAAACGGATGAGTTTGTTTGTGTTGCTCAGGCCGAAGCTGCCCGAGCGCACGGAGTCCGTCCAAATGGAGGTATACTTTTTTATCGCGTCTATGCGTATCAGCTCGCGCGACATTATCGCTATATCGAGCGCGCTCGTCAAATGCTCTTCCTCGCAGGGCAGACCCGTACAGTTGGCAAAGACCGTATCCTCCATGCCAAGCTCCCGCGCCCTGTCGTTCATCATTTCCACACATCCGCTTTCCGTCCCGGCTATATGCTCCGCCAGCGCGACCGCCGCGTCGTTGGCGGAGGCGACGGCCACGCTTTTGAGCAGGTCTCCCGCGCTCATCTGCTCGCCCTCTTCCAGAAAGATCTGCGAGCCGCCCATCGACGCGGCGTGGGCGCTGCAGGTCACCGTATCCTCCGGCGAAAGCAGCCCCGCCTCCATGCGCTCCGCGATGAGAAGCATGGTCATCACCTTGGTCACGCTGGCAGGCGCCAGCCGGTCCCGGGCGTTGTGCTCATACAGCACCGTGCCCGTCTCCTTTTCCATAAGCAGCGCCGAGCCCGTGCTTGCGGCAACGTCGTCCACCGAGCGCAGCGAGGCTACGCTCGCCCACTCGCTCTCGTCCGGCGTCTCCTGTGCCGCGGCAGCCGTGACGGCCACCGCAAGCGCCGCGATAAACGCCGCGGCGCGGATGAATATTTTTTTCATGCTTGTGCCCCCTTTGCCGTTATTTTATGATAGTATTGTCCGTATAAGACGTGGGATGCGCGCTCGGCGCGGTGCTTGACACGCTCTTCCCCCGCCGTTAAAATACCTGCGGAAGGTGATGCTTTTTATGAATGATATGCTCCTGCTGAAATTGGGCGAGGTGGTGCTCAAGGGTCTCAACCGCCGTTCCTTTGAGGACAGGCTGAAGGCAAACACGGCACGCAGGCTGAAAAACCTCGGTCAGTTCAAAATATATTCCACGCAGGCCACGATATACGTCGAGCCTCTTGACGACGCAGCGGATATGGACGCCGCCTTTGACGCCTGCCTGAAAATATTCGGCGTCAGCGCGGTATCAAGGGCCATGGCCTGCGAAAAGAACGAAGACGCCATAAGCGCCGCCGCGATAGAATACCTCCGCGACCGCCTTACCTCGGTATCCTCCTTCAAGGTGGAGTCCAAGCGCTCCGACAAGAGCTTTCATCTGGGCTCGATACAGCTTTCGCAGTACGTCGGCGGCATGATCTCCGATGCGTATCCCCATCTGCGGGTAGACGTACACACTCCGGAGCTGACCGTAAACGTGGAGGTGCGGGACTACGCCGCCTACGTCCACGCCGGCGGCACGCCCGGAGCCGGCGGTCTGCCCGTGGGCAGCGGCGGGAGAGCGGTATCGCTGCTCTCCGGCGGCATCGACAGTCCCGTTTCCACATATATGATAGCCAAAAGAGGCGTATCCATTATTCCCGTCCACTTTTTTTCCTTCCCTTATACCTCACAGCTGGCAAAGGAAAAGGTGCTTAAGCTGGCGAACATACTCACCGACTGGTGCGGCCGTCTCACGGTCGAGCTCGTGCCCTTTACCCGCATCCAGGAGCAGATACGCGATAACTGCCCCGAAGAATATCTGACGATAATCACGCGCCGCTTCATGATGCGCATAGCCCAGGTCATAGCCGACCGCAACGGCTGCGGCGCCATAGTCACCGGCGCAAATCTCGGCCAGGTGGCAAGTCAGACCATGGAGGCCATAGGCGTTATAGAAGAGTGCACCCGCCTGCCCGTGCTCAATCCCTGCATAGGCATGGACAAGGAGGATATAATCACCCTTGCCCGCAAAATAGGCACCTTCGATACCTCCATACTCCCCTACGAAGACTGCTGCACCGTCTTCACGCCCAGGCATCCCCGCACGAAGCCGAGGCTCGACGCGGTGCTTGAGGCGGAGGCCGCCCTCGATATCGACACACTTGTAAAAGAAGCCGTCGACGGCATTGAAAGGATAAAGGCATGAAAGATCTTTGCGCCGAAATAATCTCCGTAGGTACGGAGATACTGCTGGGAAACATAACCAATACCGACGCGCGCGACGTTTCCGTCGCGCTGTCGGAGCTGGGCATCAACGTATTCTGGCACACCGTCGTGGGCGACAACGCCGCGCGGCTGAGCGAGGCCGTGGCGGTGGCCCGCGGCCGGGCCGACGTGATAATCACCACGGGCGGCCTCGGCCCCACCTACGACGATATGACCAAGCAGACTCTGAGCGAATGCTTCGGTCTGCCCCTGATATTTCACCCCGAGCAGGCCGAGAAGATACGCGGGCATTTCTCCGCCATGGGCCGCGAGATGACCGACAATAATCTTGCCCAGGCCTACCTTCCCGAGGGCTGCACCGTGCTGGAAAACCACTGCGGCACCGCTCCGGGCTGCGCGTTCTTCGCGCAGGGCAAGCACGTGATCATGATGCCGGGACCTCCGGGCGAGCTGAGGATGATGCTGCGCACCGGCGCTCTGCCCTATCTGTCCTCCCTTTCCGACAAGGTGCTCGTTTCGCATGATATAAAGCTGTTCGGCCTCAGCGAGAGCGCCATCGACGAGATCATGGGCGATATCATGAAAAACTCCGTCAACCCCTCCCTGGCTCCGTACTGCGCCACGGGCGAGGTGCGCCTGCGCGTTACGGCGCGCTCCGGCGACGCCGCCGAGGCGGAGGCCATGACAAGGCCGATCATAGCCGAAACGGAAAAGCGCCTCGGGCAGTACATATACGGCATAGACGTAGACTCTCTCGAGCAGGCCGCTTTTCTCGGGCTGAAAAAAGCCTCGCTCTCTCTCAGCTGCGCCGAGTCCTGCACCGGCGGCCTAATCGCCGAGCGCATCACGGCCATACCCGGCGCCTCGTCCGTTTTCCTCGGAGGCGTCGCGGCCTACTCCAATGCCGTCAAGACCGGGCTGCTCGGCGTAAAGCCCGAAACTCTCGAGCGCTTCGGCGCAGTCAGCCGCGAAACGGCCATCGAGATGGCCGAAGGCGTGCGCGCCCTTACCGGCTCCGACGTCGCGGTGAGCACTACCGGCCTTTGCGGGCCCGACTCCGACGGCAGCGAAACGCCCGTCGGCACGGTGTATGTGGCCCTTGCCGACGCTTCCGGCACTCAGTGCCGCCGCCTTTTCTTTCCCGGCGACCGCGGCCGCTGCCGCACCCTCGCCGCGCACAATGCCTTCGACATGATCATAAAGACAATGCAGCTGACCGAAGGATACGCACGTGAATAAAAAAGCTTTTTCAACGCGGACTGCGGCATACGCCGCAGCCGAAAAGACCGCCGCGCTGCATTACGGACGGCAGGCATAAGGCCCATATACCGGGATACATATAACTCAACAGCGGGCGCTGATTTCGCAGCGCCCGCTGTTGAATTATCGCAAAAAGTTCTACTCCCGGTAGAATATTGCTCTGTTTCGGTTTTTGACTCTACGCGGCGTTTTGCCTATACTGAGTTTGTGAGGTGAATGCAATGGACAAAAACATCTTTCTGAGGCGTCTGGCCGAAGAGCGGAAACGCCGGGGCTATACCCAAAAGCAGCTTGCGGGCATGATCGGCGTATCCGACCGCACTTATTCCAAATGGGAAACCGGCGAGAACGAAATGGATGTCAGCGCTCTGTGCCGCCTGGCGGAGCTCTACGGCGAAAGCCCCGCCGTTTTCTTTCCGTCGGACTCTCCGAAGGCGGACGGCGTCCGCGCCGAGCTCGGTTCGCTGAGCCCCGGCGACGCGTCCGGCCGCTGGTTACGGCTGCATTACGAC
>JAGDDB010000198.1 GCA_017958265.1 Oscillospiraceae bacterium
CTCCTCTTCCCTCCCGGAAGATGTGCAGAACGCCCTTTACCACACGATGGACGGTCTCGCAGACGTGCACATCATGCGCCCGGCATACGCCATCGAATACGACTGCGTCGATCCGACCGAGCTGCTGCCGACGCTGGAGAGCAAGGGCGTCCCCGGGCTCTACGGCGCGGGGCAGTTCAACGGCTCGTCCGGCTACGAGGAGGCGGCGGCGCAGGGCTTCGTCGCGGGCGTGAACGCGGCGCTGAAGCTGCAGGGGCGCGAACCGATGATAATCGACCGCAGCGAAGCCTACATAGGCGCGCTTATAGACGATCTTGTCACCAAAGGCACTTCCGAGCCCTACCGCATGATGACCTCCCGCAGCGAGTACCGTCTCATACTCCGCCAGGACAACGCGGATATACGCATGGCCGAAACGGGCAGACGCATAGGCCTTATCAGCCGGGAACGCTACGAGGCGGTGAAGGAAAAATACCGCTCGGTCGAAGAGGAGATAAAGCGGCTCGAGCGCACATATATCTCTCCCTCGGACGAGCTGGAAAAATATCTTTCCGATATAAACGAAACGCCCCCGCACTCCGGAATAAGCCTTGCCGATCTCATCCGCCGCCCGGCGGTGGACTACTTCTCCCTCGCTCCCTTCGATCCCGGCCGCCCCGAACTTCCGAAGGCCGTGGGCAGGCAGGCGGAAACGGAGCTCAAATACGAGGGGTATATCAAGCGCCAGCTCAAACAGGTGGAAGAGTTCAGGCGCCTCGAGTCCCGCAGGCTCCCCGCGGACATAAACTACATGGAGATACAGGGCATACGCATAGAAGCGAGGCAGAAGCTTTCCAGGATACGCCCCGCCAACTTCGGACAGGCCTCCCGCATATCCGGCGTAAATCCCTCCGACATAGCCGCCTTGATGATTTGGCTGGACAGGAAATAAGGTTATAATGCTATGAAGAAAGTCGTTTTGGGCCTTTCCGGCGGGGTCGACTCCGCCGTTTCCGCGCTGCTGCTGCGCAGAGAGGGCTATGAAGTCACGGGCATGTGGCTCGATCTCGGCATAGGCGGACGCGCCGAGGCCGAGACCGCGGCGCTGCAGCTCGGCATACCCTTCATCGCGTATGACGCGGCGGAAAAGCACACCCGGCTCGTTCGGCAGCCCTTCGCCGCCGCCTACGCCTCCGGGCTTACGCCCAATCCCTGCGTGCGCTGCAACAGGCTGGTCAAGTTCGCCGCGCTTGTCGAGACGGCCGACGCCATAGGCGCGGAATATATCGCCACGGGGCATTATGCGGGCGTGGACCGGGTCGAGGGCCGCTTTCGCATATTGGAGTCCGACGGAGCGAAGGATCAGAGCTACATGCTCTGCGGCCTTGAGCAGGATACGCTCTCCCGGCTGATTTTCCCCCTCTTCGGGCGCGACAAGAGCGATATCCGCCGCATTGCCGCCGAGGCGGGCATAAGCGCGGCCTCCGCCAAGGACAGCATGGATATCTGTTTTATCCCCGACGGCGATCATGCGGCATATCTCGAGCGGCTCGGTTATGCCCTGCCTGCCGGGAATTTCGTTGACGCCGAGGGGCATGTGCTCGGCCGCCATACGGGCGCTCACCGCTATACGGTCGGACAGCGCCGCGGTCTCGGCGTTGCCGCCGGGAAAAGGATATACGTTTCCCGCATCCGTCCCGAAACCAACGAGGTCGAGCTCAGCGATATCGAAGATCTGTCCGTGAGCGAGATAAGCGCGAAAAACGTTAATTGGGTCTCCCTCGCTCCGGCCGCCGGTCCCTTCCGCGCGGAAGTCAAGCTGAGACACGGCAAGCGCCGCTTCCCCGCTCTCATCACGCCCGAAGGCGACGGGCTGCGGATAATATTTGACTCCCCCGTAAAAAAGCCCTCCGGCGGGCAGTTCGCCGTCGCTTACGACGGCCCCGCCCTGCTTTTCGGCGCGGAAATGATCCCGTAAAGCCGTTTTTATTACAGTTTCCAAATTTAAAACCGTAAAAAAGCATGTTTTTACTTGATTTGTTTATTGATTTAGTACAGTAAACGTGGTAGCATATATAAATAATCTCACTGAACTCGGCCGCCGGACGAACCGCGGCAGCCAAGCGATGCCAAGGAGGCGGGGACGGTCCTGGAAATCAAAAAATATACTCTCATATGCGGTCACTACGGCTGCGGCAAGACCAATCTTTCTCTGAATTTGGCCGCCGACCTGGCCGAACGCGGCGAAAAGGTCACCATGGTGGATCTGGATATAGTCAATCCCTATTTCCGCTCCTCGGACTATACCGCGTTTCTCGAAGACCGCGGGATACACATGATAGCCCCGCGCTATTCCGGCTCCACGCTCGACATTCCCTCTATCCCGGCCGAGATAGCCTCCACCTTCGAGAGCGACGGCTATGTGATCATAGACGTGGGCGGGGATGACGCCGGCGCAACTGCCCTGGGGCGCTTTTCGGCCTCGATACGCGCGCTGGATTACGACATGCTCTACGTCGTAAACAAATACAGGCCCCTCACCGGCACTTGGGGCGACGCCGCCTCTCTTTTGGGCGAAATAGAGGCCGCCTCGCGTCTCAAGGCGACCGGAGTGGTGAACAATTCGCATCTTATGATGTATACCGACGAGGAGACGGTCCTTTCTTCCGTTCCCTATGCCGAGCAGACCGCCGCGTCGCTCGGGCTGACCGTGCGTTTCACCACGGCTCCCAAAGACATTGCCGAAAGACTTAACATAAAAAACATTTATCCCGTGGAGGTATACGTAAAAACTCCCTGGATGCAGAAAGGATAAATATTATGGCAACTATCCGTGTAGACGACAAGTACTGCAAGGGCTGCGGGCTGTGCGTTGACGCCTGCCCCAAGCACATAATCATCCTTGACAAAAGCAGGATGAACTCCAAGGGTTACCATCCCGCCGGGCTCATTGACGGCGCCGAATGTTCGGGCTGCGCCAGCTGCGCGTCCATGTGTCCCGACGCCGCGATAACCGTCGAGAGATAAGGAGGAGAAAAAATGTCGGAAAAAGTATTGATGAAGGGCAACGAAGCCCTTGCGGAGGCCGCCATAAGCGCCGGCTGCCGCCATTTCTTCGGCTATCCCATCACTCCGCAGACCGAGGTAGCGGCCTACATGGCCAAAAAGCTGCCCAAGATAGGCGGAACGTTCCTTCAGGCCGAATCGGAGATCAGCGCCATCAACATGATCTACGGCGCTGCTTCGGCCGGCATAAGATGCATGACCTCCTCCAGCTCTCCGGGCATAAGCCTGAAAAGCGAGGGCATAAGCTATCTTGCCGGCTCCGACCTGCCCGCTCTGATATGCAACGTGCAGCGCGGCGGCCCCGGCCTGGGCGGGATACAGCCCTCTCAGTCCGATTATTGGCAGGCCACCCGCGCCACGGGACACGGCGATTTTCATATCCTGGTCTTCGCACCCTCAACGGTGCAGGAGATGATCGATCTTGTCTTCGCCGCCTTCGACCGCGCCGATAAATACCGCATGCCCGCCATGCTCTTTTCCGACGGACTCCTCGGACAGATGATGGAGCCCGTGGTGCTGACCGACGCCGCCGAGGTCAAGACCTACGAAAAGCCCTGGGCTGCCAACGGGCACGGCGGCAAGCGTTTTCACAATGTCATCAACTCCCTTTACCTTGACCCCTACCTGCTGGAGGACAAAAACCGCGAGCGCTTCGCCCGCTACGACCTCATCAAGGCCACGGAGCAGCGCGCCGAGGAACTGATGACCGAGGACGCGGATATCATTCTC
>JAGDDB010000199.1 GCA_017958265.1 Oscillospiraceae bacterium
TACCTCAAGTGGATGCGCCACACCGCGGCCCAGTGCGTAAAGCGCGGCGCGCGTATCTACCTGAACCTCGAATGCACCAAGGACATGCTCGATAAAGAAGGCTATGACGCCGTCGTCATCGCCGTCGGCGCCGAGCCCATCGTTCCCAAGCGCATCCCCGGCATAGACAAGCCCCATGTATCCTTGGCTCCCGACGCCGAGCTCGGCAACGCCCCCGTGGGCGACAACATCGTCATAGTGGGCGCGGGCCAGGTCGGCCTCGAGGCCGCTCTCGACTTTGCCAAGGACGGCAAGAAGGTCACCGTCATAGAGATGACCGACGCCATGACCGCCATGATGAAGGGCGGCGGCAACGGCGATTTCAACGACAAGCTGAGGGAATACAACGTGGTGGTAAAATACGACACCGCCCTTGCCGAGGTCAAGGACGACTGCGTCGCCGTAAAGGATACCAAGAGCGGAAACATTTCCGAGCTCCCCTGCGATACGGTGCTTTTGGCCATGGGCATCAAGCCCAGGCTGGACGTTGTCGACGCTCTGCGCCACTCCTGTCCCGAGACCAGCGTAGCCATCGTGGGCGACTGCAACAACAAGGCAGGCACCATTGCCGAGGCAGTCAACCAGGCTTTCCAGGCCTGCATACACATTTGATTTACATACATATACCCCAAAGCGAAACTCGCTTTGGGGTAAACCATGAAAGGAGCATTTCGTATGGATTTCATCGAGCTTGCCGAAAAAAGGTTTTCCGTAAGACAGTTCAAAAGCGATCCCATAGAGCCCGAAAAGCTTGAGCTCATAGTAAAATCCGCCCTGCTCGCGCCGACCGCCTGCAATTATCAGCCCCAGCGCGTACTGATGATACAGGGCGACGAGGCCATGGAAAAGCTCAGACAGCTCACTCCGTGCCATTACGGAGCGACCGCCGCCGCGCTGCTTTGCTATGACAGCGACGCCTGCTTCAAGCGGCAGGACGGCGCTCACAGCGGAGAGATAGACGCCTCCATCGTCGGTACTCATATGATCCTCGAGGCGGCCGATCTCGGCGTGGGCAGCTGCTGGGTGATGTTCTACGATCCGGAAAAGATGCGCGAGGCATATCATATCCCGGAAAAATACATCCCCGTCTCGCTGCTCGTTTTCGGCTACGCCGACGATTCCGCAGTGCCCAACCCCTTCCATACGGCCTGCCTGCCGGAGGATAAGCTGATTTTCCGCGACGATTTCGCAAAATGATCCGAATATGACCGCAGCACGAACGGGAGCCCGGCCGACGCCGGGCTCCCGTTAAGTTATCGGCAAAGTCCCATGGACTTCATTGAAAAAAGTATGCACCCTGTTCTCGCAGCTCCGTGAGGCGACCGCATAAAAGGTTATGAATTATCTCCGAAGCGGCTCTTTGCCGGCGCAGCTCACACTCTTGCCGTCTTGCCCCAGAAGAAAAGGGCTACCGTTCCGGGGCCGGTGTGGCTGCCGATGGTGGTGCCTATATGGTTTATCAGCACCTTGCCCTTAAGCTTGCGGAAGCGGCTTTCTATCAGGTCCGCCAGCTTTTTCGCGTCCTCAAAGCACGCCGATTGGGAGATATAGCACTTGCCGGAGTATTCCAGACTGTCCTCCGCATTTTCCTCCATGAGCTCCTCCATGCGGCGTATGGCTCTCTGCTTGCCGCGCACCTTGTAGCGAGGCTGGAGTTTCCCATCGGTGTCCACGTTGAGCACCGGGCAGATATTCAGCACGGTCCCTATCATTCCCGGTATTTTCGCGATACGACCGCCCTTGATGTAATAGCTCAGGTCGGTGGAGAAAAACCAGTGATTGAGCAGCAGTCTGTGGGTGCGGGCCCACTGGGCGGTATCTTCCATGCTTTCGCCGCTGTCGCGCCTGTCGGCAAGCTCGTCCATAAGCAGGCCGAAGCCCGAGGAAGCTGCGAGGGAGTCGACTATGATTATCCTGCGCTCGGGATATTTCTCCCTCAGCTGCGCGGCTGCTATCTCCGCGGAATTGTATGTGCCCGAAATGCCCGAGGAAAGCGTTACGTGAAGTATGTCCCTGCCCTGCTCGAGAAAGCGGCCGAAATACTCTTCATATTCGTTCACGTTGACCTGAGATGTGGACGTTTCCGCACCCTTTTCCATTTCCCTGTAAAACTCCTCAATGGGCATGGTCTGCCCCAAATCGTCGGGATATACCCTCCCGTTGAGGGAATAATGGAAGCAGATATAGGAAATATTCCGTCTTTCAAAATGCTCCCTGGATATGTCCGCCGTCGTGCAGCAGCTGAGGATATAATCGCCCATTTCCCTTTTGCTCCTTCCGCTTGTATATCGCTTTATTTTGCCGCCTCGTTGAGAAGCTCGCGTTTTATCACCCAAAGCTTCTCGGAGAGATCAACATAATATTCATGAGGATTTTCAAATCTTTTGACCTCGTCCCACTGCAGCTCGATCTGCCCGGCGCAGTATTCCCTGATCTCTTTAAGACTCGGTTTTTTATATACCAGCTTGCCGCCCTTGAATATGGGCACAAGCAGCTCCTGCGCGGTAAAATCCGTAAGCGTCTTTGTCTTCCATACCGCCATCGGATCAAAGATCGTCAGCGGCTGACTGTCGTCTATGACCTCGTCGTAAACGCAGATCTGATCCGCAATGGCCTTGCCGCTGTCGTTTTCATACAGTCTGTATACCTTTTTGAAATGCGGCGTGGTTATCTTGGCGGTATTCTCGCTGATCTTGATCTTGGGCACGATCTTCCCGTCCTCGGCTTCCACGGCGGCGAGCTTATATACCGCTCCGAAAACCGGGCTGCTTTTGGCGGTAATGAGCCTCTCGCCCACGCCGAAGGTATCCACGCAGGCGCCCTGCATGAGCAGATCGCTTATCAGTCTTTCGTCCAGCGCGTTGGAAGCCACTATCTTGCAGTTCTGCAGGCCGGCCTCGTCGAGCATTTTTCTCGCCTGCTTGGACAGATAGGAGATATCGCCGGAGTCCATGCGTATGCCGAAGCTCGTTATCCCCTTGGGCACGAGCACTTCTTTTATGGCCTTTATCGCGTTGGGAACGCCGCTTTTCAGCGTGTTGTAGGTGTCCACCAGCAGTATCGCATTGTCGGGGTATATTTCGCAGTAGGTCTTGAAGGCGTCATACTCCGTGTCGAACATCTGCACCCAGGAATGGGCCATCGTGCCTCCCGCGGGCACGCCGTAGAGCTGGTCCGTCATGGTGCAGGCCGTTCCGGCGCAGCCGCCTATATAGGCAGCCCTCGCTCCGATAACGGCGGCGTCCGCTCCCTGAGCGCGCCTGGAGCCGAACTCCAGCACCGGTCTGCCCTGAGCGGCGCGCACGATGCGGTTGGCCTTTGTGGCGATGAGCGACTGGTGGTTGAAAGCCAACAGAAGGTAGGTTTCTATCAGCTGCGCCTCCACGGCGGGAGCGCGCACGGTGATGACGGGCTCCCCGGGGAACACCGGCGTGCCCTCCGGCACGGCCCATATATCGCCCGTGAACCGGAAATATTTCAGCCAGCGCAGAAACTGCTCGTCAAAACAGCCCTTGCTCCTGAAATATTCTATATCCTTCTTGTCGAAATGCAGATGCTCTATATAGTCGATTATCTGCTCCAGGCCCGCAGCTATGGCAAAGCCGCCCCCGTCCGGCACCTCGCGGAAAAACAGATCGAAATATACCGTTTTCTGATGCATTCCGCTGAGGTAGTATCCGTTGCCCATGGTAAGCTCGTAGAAATCGAAAAGCATGGTGTAATTAAGCTCGTCCATCTCCGTGTCTCCTTTGATCGGACTTCAAGCGGATGATATTTCGGGTGATTTTCGTCCCGACGATCGCGGGCGGGCTTACGCCCGCCGGGAGCGGAGAGACGAAAAGCTCCGAAACAGCGCCGTTTGAAGCGTGTTTAACTGTGATACAGTTTTTTTGACTGGTACTTCGGCTCGCAGGTCAGGTTCGCGCCCAGCTTCTTGTATGTGCGTTCATCCGCCTGGGAAAGCATGACCGTCGAATGGAGCTCGCAGCCGTTGAGGTTTTTCAGCTGCTCCATCGCCTTAACCGCGTTTTCGTCCGTGGCTGCGCATATGGCGAGGGCTATGAGCACCTCGTCGGTATGAAGGCGCGGGTTGTTGCCCCCTAACTTGTTTACCTTCAGGTCCTGTATGGGCTCGATCACCGAGGGGGAAATGAGATGTATCTCGTCGGGGATATCCGCCAGGGTCTTCAGCGCGTTCAGCAGCAGAGCGGCGCAGGCCCCGAGCAGCTTTGAGGTCTTGCCGGTGACTATGCGCCCGTCGCACAGCTCCATGGCCGCGGCCGGCTCACCGGTGATATCTTCCTTTGCCTTTGCCGCCGCGACCACCTTGCGGTCAGCGGTGGAAAGGCCCGCTTTTGTCATAATAAGCTCGTTTTTCTGCACGACGAGCTTGTCTACGTTGCCCTTGCGGTAGGCGCACGCGGCCTCATACCAGCGGCGTATTATCTCTCTGTTGGCTGCGTCGCAGACCGCGGAGTCGTCCGTTATGCAGTTGCCCGCCATGTTCACGCCCATATCCGTCGGCGATTTGTACGGACAGCTGCCGAAAATGCTTTCGAAAATGGTCTTCAGCACGGGATATATCTCAACGTCCCGGTTATAGTTCACCGTCGTCTGCCCGTAAGCCTCAAAATGGAAGGGGTCTATCATATTGACGTCGCTGAGATCGGTCGTGGCCGCCTCATAGGCGAGATTGACGGGATGATTAAGAGGCAGGTTCCATATCGGGAAGGTCTCAAACTTGGCGTAGCCCGCGCTGACGCCGCGCTTGTTTTCGTGGTAAAGCTGGCTCAGACACACGGCCATTTTGCCGCTGCCGGGGCCGGGAGCCGTTACGACGACCAGAGATCTTTCCGTTTCTATGTACTCATTCTTCCCCAGTCCCTCTTCGCTGACTATCAGAGGAACGTCGTAGGGATAGTTGTTTATCGAATAGTGCCGGTATACCTTGAGGCCGAGGTTTTCAAGCCGTTTCTGAAACGCTTCGACCTGCGCGCAGGGCGTGAACTGCGTAATAACCACGCTGCCCACATACAGGCCTATTCCCCGAAATGCGTCCGTCAGCCTGAGCAGCTCCTGATCGTAGGTTATGCCGAGATCGCCGCGGACCTTGTTTTTCTCTATGTCGTTGGCATTGATGACCATTATTATCTCGGCCTGATCCTTCATGGTCAGAAGCATTTTCACCTTGCTGTCGGGCTGAAAACCCGGAAGCACGCGCGAGGCATGCTTATCGTCGAAAAGCTTTCCGCCGAATTCCAGATACAGCTTCCCGCCGAATTTGCCTATCCTTTCCCGTATGCGCGCGGACTGGAGCTCCAGGTATTTGCTGTTGTCAAAACCCTGTCTGATATTCATTTCCCGTTCCTCTTGCCTATGCGTTTTTGCTGAGATACGCGTTTATGAAGCCGTCAATATCTCCGTCCATGACCGCGCCGATATTGCCGTTTTCATAGCCGGTACGGTTGTCCTTTACAAGGGTATACGGCATGAAAACATACGAGCGTATCTGGCTGCCCCATTCTATTTTCATCTGTACGCCCTTTATATCCTCGATCTTTTCAAGATGCTCCCGTTCCTTGATCTCGGCAAGACGCGCTATGAGCATCCTGCGGCAGTTTTCCAGGTTCTGAAAATGGCTGCGCTCCACCTGGCTCGATACCACGATGCCGGTGGGTATATGCGTGAGCCGAACGGCGGAGGAGGTCTTGTTTACCTTCTGTCCTCCCGCGCCGGAGCTGCGGTAAACGTCCATTTTGATATCCTCGTCGCGCAGGACTATCTCGTTATCCTGCTCCAGCTCCGGCATGACCTCCACCGCGGCGAAGGACGTATGTCTGCGCCCCGCCGCGTCATAGGGAGACACTCTTACCAGACGGTGCACGCCCGACTCGCTTTTCAGATACCCGTATGCGTTCTCTCCGCTTATCTCGCCGGTGGTGTTCTTCATGCCGGCCTCGTCGCCGTCCAGCCAGTCCATCAGCTTGTAGCTGAACCCGTGGCGCTCCGCCCAGCGGGTATACATGCGGTAAAGCATCTGCGCCCAGTCCTGCGCCTCGGTGCCGCCCGCGCCGGCATGGAAGCTGAGTATGGCGTTGCAGCCGTCGTACTCTCCGGAAAGCAGCGTGCTCAGCCGCGTCTGCTCCAGCTTGGCGGTGAAGGCGTCGTATTCCTTCGTAAGCTCGTCGAGCATGCTCTCATCGTTTTCTTCTATGGCCATTTCGCAGATGGCGCTGAGATCGTCCCACCATTTGCAGAGCTTTTCGAAATTCTCGCACTTGTCCTTGAGCCGCTTGGTCTGCTGCAGGACCTTCTGAGCCGCGTCCACGTCGTTCCAGAAGCCGTCGGACGCGGCCTGCTCCTCCAACTTCATTATCTCCTCTTTGGACTGTTCGAGACGCAGCGCGCCGCGAAGCGTGTCCAGCTGAGGCCGAAGGCTGTTGAGCTTGACCTTATATTCGTCGAATTCTATCATTTTGCCTTTATCCCTCCGTTGAAGTTGGCAAGTATCCCGGTCTCCACAGCGGTATGCAGCGAGGCTCTCTCCCGCTCCCGCTTCAGCGCAAGGCGCACCAGCTCATCGAGCAGCCGGGTGAATGGCATGCCTGCCGCCTCCCAAAGATAGAATGACAGCGAGCCGGGATTGGTGTTTATCTCGTTTATCCATATCTCCCCGGTTTTTCCGTCCATAAGGAAATCCACTCGCGCAACGCCCGAGCAGCCGAGGGCTTTGAAGGCCGCGATCGCGTAATTTCTGACCGCTTCGCGCTGCTGAGGCGTAACGGGCGCCGGGAGCAGCCGTCCCGCTCCGCTCATGCCCTTGCCGCTTTTCCCGGAGGACATGTACTTATCCTCATAGCTGAGTATGCCTTCTCCCGACACCGGCTCTTCGCATTCCGAGGCCTCGGCCTCATCCCGGTCTCCCAGCACGGCGCAGTTGATCTCGCGCAGGTTCGGCACCGCGCTCTCCGCGATGATCGCGGAGTCGAATTCAAACGCGCGGTCTACGGCCGAGGCGAGCTCTTTTTCATTCGAGGCAAGGCTTATGCCTATGCTGGAGCCTAAGGATACGGGCTTAACTATCAGCGGAAAGCCCAGCTCCGCCGCCGAGGCGAGTATCTCCTCCCGCTTTTGTCCCGTATGGAAAAGCTTTCCTTCGCGCACGGGTATGCCGGCGGCGCGGTACATCAGCTTTTGCGCGTATTTATCCATGCCGAGGGCCGACGCGCCCACGTCGCAGCCGGCAAAGGGCAGTCTCAGCGTGCGGAAATATCCCTGCAAAGCGCCGTCTTCCACATTGGTGCCGTGGACCACGGGGAAGGCGAGATCGATATGATCGTATATTTTTTTCGTGATCTTTTCGCCCTTCATTATCCGGAGAATCGTCTTGTCTCCGCTGCCTGTCGGCAGAATGCGCACGCTCTTTTTCAGCAGCGCCGGGATATCCCTGTACTGCTCTATTTTGCCCGTATATTCGCCCGTATAAAACTCGTTTTCCCGGGTGATGTAGATCGGGATAACGTCATAACGGCTTTTATCGAAGTTGCCGTACGCCTGCAGCGCGGATATAATCGATACCTCGTGTTCCACGCTGTTTCCGCCGAAAAACAGACCGAGCTTTATCTTCATAAAACGCTCCTTTAATAATTGTCGGGCAGATCGTTTTCCAGCAGTATCATTCTTCTGCTGCCGGGCATGAAAGCGTCCGCAAGAGCCATGGCCCGCTCCAGGTTTTCCTCAATGCTTATCCTCTCGGGATCGAAGCCCGCTTCCAGCAGCCCTTCCTTTATCGGGCCGGCATGCGCCGCGCCCATGAGAATCACACGGTCGCAGCAGCCCGCGGCGGTCCTGCCCAGCTCGCGGTTCAGCTCATGCTGCTTTGCGCCGAGCTCCACCATGCCGGGGGTTATGAGCACGCGGCAGCCGTCAAAGCCGGCGAGCAATTCCAGCGCCGCGGCGGCGCCGACGGGATTGGAGTTATACGCGTCGTCCACTATCAGCCTGTCGCCTTCTCCCAAAAGCTGCATCCTGTGAGGCACGCTTTCCAGCTGTCTTACCGGCCGAACAAGCCTGTCAAGACCGATACCGAGCGTATCGGCCACGGCTATCGCCGCGCAGATATTCTGTACGTTGTGCTTTCCCAGCAGGCGGGTAACGAAGCGCACGCCCTTTACGGTGAAAGAGGTCCCCTCTTCGTCCACGCGGATATCCTCCGCCCTGTAATCCCCGTACTCGGTACCGTAGCCCACGCACTTTACCGAGGTTTTTCTCTGCCTGATATACTCGTTGTCGAGATTGAGGAAGACCGTCCCGTCCGGGGGCAGCGCGTCGGCCAGCTCGAATTTGGTATCCGTGACGTTTTCTATGCTCCCGAAGCTTTCCAGATGCTGAGGGCCCACGGAGGTTATCACGCCCATTTTCGGATGTACCAGCCGGCATATCTCGGCGATATCGCCCCTGTTCCTCGCGCCCATTTCGCACACGAATATTTCATGCGTTGCCCGCAGGCGCTCTCTCACGGTGCGCACAACGCCGAGAGTGGTATTGTAATTCTCCGGGGTAACCAATATATTGTACTTTACGGACAGGAGCTTTTCAAGGAAAAATTTGACGCTGGTCTTTCCGTAGCTCCCGGTAACGCCTATCACCGTCAGCGAGGGCATGTCGGCAAGTATGGCCTCCGCCTGCCGGATATATCCGCGGTTTATCGCCTGCTCCATCGGTCTGTTCGCCGCATTGGCCGCCATGACCAGCCACGGCGCTCCTGCCAGCAGCAGCGAAAAGATCATGGCAAAAAACGCTTCCGAGCCCGGCGCGGTGAAGCTCGCCGCCGCGACGGCGGCGTGTATCAGCATATACGAGGCTATCAGCCGCTTTACTCTTGCCGTGAACTTCAGCGGCACCTTCGCCTTTTTCGGCAGGTTAATGAGCGCGACGAGCAAAAACAGCGCGGCCGTCAGCAGCATCCCGAGCCTGCCGAGCTCGCGGACGAGGAACACGGCGCCGAGCGCCCACACGCTGCCCGACATGAGTTGGACTATGTGCTCCCTGATCCATTTTTTCTGGACCTCGGGCTTATATGAGTTGAGCTGAAAAATATGTATGTTTTTCCTGCTCAGGACATAGGCCGCCGCCAGAAAGCAGACGACGGTCACGCTCCATACGGCCGTTTCAGGCATTTTGACCTCCGAAATAGTTATCCAGCACCCGGTAAACGAACGCGGGCTGTTCCAAATATGAATAATGTCCCGCGCCTTTGACCTCCACAAGACCGGAGTCCTTCAAAAGGCTTTGGAAAATAAGCGCGTCGCCGATGGGCGTGTCGGCGTCTTCACTGCCCCATATCAGAAGCGCGGGGTTATCTATCAGCGGCAGAAGCGAGCGCAGATCCTCGTTTACCAGCTTGACGAGCGTTTGCCGCATCACGGGCGAGGCGCTTCGGTAGTCCGCCGAGCCGTGGCGGCTTTTATAGCTCTCCAGCGCCTCGGGAAAGGGCGCGAGCAGTCTGCTGCCCGCCTTGAAGGCCTTTTGTCTGAGCTTTGCGGAAAAGCTCTTGGGATGGACTATCCCGGCGCTGTCGATAAACACCAGCTTTGAAAATTCCACGCCCTCATGCGGCGAGGTGCAGAGCTTTATGATTATGCGCCCTCCGTTGGAGTGGCCTATCAGGTGCGTCCGCTCCACGCCGAGCCTGCCGAGCAGCCGGAGCGTAAAGGCCGCGTAGTCCGCGGCGTCGAAGGGTCTTTCCGGCTCGGGAGTCTTCCCGAAACCCGGAAGCTCCGGCAGTATCACGCGCATACTGCGCGACAGATGCCGCGCAAGATCCGCGTAAAGGCTTTCGTTGGTACCCCAGCCCTGCAGTATCAGCACCGTTTCCGGTCCCTGCCCCGTATCCGAGCAGTTTACCGGGATCCCGTCGACGTTTATTTCCAAAGCATACCTCCGATCCGCCGGGCAAAACGCGCCGGCGCACATCCCGCATGCATAATATGCGCTGCTTCCCTGAATTGTCAGTATACACCATACGGTGCGTTTTTACAATTGCGCAAAGCGGAAAAGCGGTTTCGAAGTCACTTTTTTCGCAGCGAAAGCACGGTTTTTTCATATTCCCTCACCGCGCCGAGATAATCCTCCTTCACGCCGCTGCGGCGCAGAAATTCGCTCCACACGTCCCCTATCGGCATCATTTTGCTTTCTTCGAGCCGCACCTGCAGAGCGGTATAGTCGCCTTCATCCTGCAGTCTGCCCAGTCCTTCCGGCTCCAGAAGCGCGAAAAGCAGCGCTTTCTGAACGCTGCGTATGCCCGTTATCCATGCGCTTATGCGGTTTATCGAGGCGTCGAAAAAGTCCGTGGCGATGAGCACCCGGTCAAGCCCGCAGCGCACGGCCTGGCACATGATGTCTCTCGTTTCATCGTCGAAGGAGGCGACATGGTCGCTGTCCCAGCGCATGTGCCGCGTCACGTGCAGCGCGATCCTGTCGGAAAAAAGCAGCAGCGCCGATATTTTGTCCGCCGCCGATTCGGTGGGGTGATAATGTCCGTTGTCCATTAGCGGAGTGATCCCGTTTTTCAGCGAGTAGCCCAGGCAGAATTCCGCGCTGCCCGCCGTATACGCCTCAACGCCTATCCCAAACACCTTTGATTCCAGCGTGGGTATGACCAGCTTTTTGTCGTAACCCGCGGCGAAGATCTCGTCAAGCGCCTCTTTCATGCGGCGTCTCGGCCCTTCCCTGTCGGCGGGGTAGTCCTTAAACCCGTCCGGCATCCAATAGTTGACAAGACACGGACTGCCGGTGCGCCGGGCGAAATATTCGGCTATTCTCAGACATCTCCTGCCGTGCTCGATCCAAAAATCCCGTACCTCTTTTCTCGGCGAGGACAGCGTCAGTCCGTCCTCCGCCATGGGGTGGGAGAAAAACGTGGGATTGAAATCCAGCCCCAGGCCCCTTTCCGCGGCGAAGTCCGCCCATTTCTCGAAATGCCTCGGCTCAAGCTCGTTCCTGTCGGCGCTTTCTCCCTCTTCGAATATCGCGTAGGAGGCGTGGAGATTGAGTCTTTTTTTCCCGGGAGTCAGGCTCAGGACAAAATCTATATCGGCCATGAGCTCCTCGGGAGAGCCTGCTCTGCCGGGATAGCTCCCCGTGGTCTGTATGCCGCCCGAGGCCTCCATGCCGCAGTCAAAGCCCACCACGTCGTCGCCCTGCCAGCAATGTATCGATATCTCTTTTTCCGACAGGCGCGCAATCGCCCTCTCGGTATCGGCTCCCGCGGCCTCGTATATTTTGCGCGCGCTTTCATATCGTGTCATGCGTCTCGGCCTCCGCCTGTATTTTCAGATTTCCCAATGCGCTTGCCTCAATGGGCAGCGCCATGACTCTTTTCCCGGAGGCCTGCTGCGCAAGCCGGTTCAAAAAGCCGTTCTTCGCCCCGCCTCCGACTATATACAATTCATGATAACTCACGCCGGTCTCATTTTCCAGCTCTTTTATCGCCTCCGCGTAACTCAGCGCCAGAGAGCGGCAGGCGCAGCGGATAGATCCCGCCGGGTCGGGCGGGGGAGAGCTCAAAAGCGCGTCGAAGGCGGCCTTCATATCCTCGGGCGAGAAAAGCTCCGGGGCGTTCGCGTCGAGCGTTTCGTCATAGCCGCTTTCTTCGGCGGCGTTTATCAGCTCCGGCAGAGGAACGTCGGGACACAGCCTTTCATGCAGCCCGTTTATTATCCACATGCCCATTATGTTTTTCTGAAAACGGTTATAGCCCGCTCCCCCCTCGTTCGACCAGTTGCCCCTCATGCCCGTTTCGCTTATTATGCAGCGCTCGGTCTTCGCTCCGAGCAGCGACCAGGTCCCGGAGGATATGTAGAGCTCGCTGCCGCGCATGGGTATGCCCTCCACGGCCGATGCGGTATCGTGAGTGGCGCAGAGCAGGCAGCGTATGCCCTCATACTCGCCCACCGTTTTTCCCGGCAGGCCGAGCTCTCCGAAAAGACGCTCCGGAAGACCGAGCGCCCCCGTAAGCTCCGCATCGAATTTCCCGCTGTCGGCGCCTATGAGCCCGGTAGTGGTCGCGTTGGTATACTCCTTTTCCCTGCTCCCGCAGAGCCTGTAAAGGATGTATTCGGGTATCATGAGGAAATCCGTAGCGCCCTCCAGCCTGCCGGCAAGCAGATCGTCGTAAAGCTGGTAGACGGTATTGAAGGGCTGATACTGACAGCCCGTGCGCATATACAGCTCTCTGCGGTCCGTTTTTTCATGCAGCAGCCGCGCCGCCCTTTCCCCGCGTCCGTCGCGGTACGCAAAGCAGGTCCGCGCGCTTTCCCGGCCGTAAAGCAGCACATAGTCCGCTCCCCACGCGTCCACGGCGAGACTGTCTATCCCGCCGAACTCCGCTTTGGCTCTGTCTATGCCTTCCCTGACTCTGTCGACAAGCGCCTCCATATCCCATACGAGACTGCCGTTTTTCCTTATCATGCCGTTCGGGAAGCGAAAGACCTCCGTCGTCTTCATTTCCCCGTTTTCCCTCCGGCCGACTATGTGCCGTCCCGAGGAAGCTCCTATGTCTATGGCAAGATGATATTTCATATGCGTCCCTTTTCTCCCGCCGCCGGCTGCCGCTGCGCGGACGTCGCTTATTCAACGAGGTTTTACTATATAGTATCACAACTTGAGCCGCCGCAACAGAGGCGGCGGCTCGATTCGCCTGCGGCGGCTTTCGCATCATTTTGTCATTGCCGCGGAAATGGTCTCGAATATCAGCTTCTGTCCGGCATAAGAGGGATGAATGCCGTCGTCGCAGGTCAGCTCATCCGGACCGCGGGGATCTTTGATAAACGCCTTGCGTATGTCTATCAACTCCACCTGTTTTTCCTCGGCTATATGCCGGGCCATATGGGAATATTTTGCCTGCCAGCGGTAAATATGATTTACGTCGCCCAGCCAGTGCAGTATGTTGCCGGCGGACAGTCCGGTCCGGCAAATATATCTCAGATACCGCTCGGAGTGCACGGGCGGCAGCGTAAGCACCACCGGCCTGCGCCCGCTCCCTCGGACCAGGTCTATGGCCTCGGTGTACAGCTGTCTGAATTTCTCCGGGGGCGTTTTGCAGGCGTAGATCCCGTCGGGCTCGGCGGAGATGGCCGACCAGTCATAGTCGCAGTCGTTGCCGCCGAATTCAAGCACCGCCACCTCGCCCTCGGGATACTTTTTCTCCGCGTCGCGGCGTATCAGCGACAGCGCCTTTTCCAGCGTGCTGCCGAAACGGGAGCTGTTCCTTATTGCCAGGCCGTACAGCGCGGCAAGACTGCGCTCCCACCGGTGCTCTGTCCTGTACCGTCCGTTTTCCA
>JAGDDB010000200.1 GCA_017958265.1 Oscillospiraceae bacterium
CGGCGCGGTCAGGAACGCTCCCGCCGCCTGCGCGGTATACTCCACGGCCGCGCTTACGCTGTGCTCCGTCTCGCCGCAGGCGCAGGAGCGCACGTAGCCCTCCGCGTCCTCGGTCCATGCGCCGAAGTCATGCTCGTGAACGGCAATCGGAAGCTCTGCGGTGGGCAGCAGGCCGAAATATCCCGTCTGCATGACGGCGGTGAAGTTTGCGGTCTTGCCGTTTTCATATGTAAGCTCGCGGTGCTGTCCGAAATACGAGCCGTATCCGGAGGCTTTTATCACGCCCGACAGGGCATAGGTCCCCTCCGCGTCGTCCGGAATGACCACGTTCACCTTGTGCGCGGCGTCGGATGAGCCGAAATTATACTGTGCGCCGCTGCCTGCGAACTTCGTCCCGTCGTCTCCCGTCAGCATTATGCTCGCGCTCATGTTGTATATGCCGGACAGCTTGTTTGCCGGATGCTGAAGCTCCGTATAGGTAAAGCTCACCGTCTCTCCGGGAACAAAACGCATCTCCGGATCGATGAAATCCCGGGAGGAGTCATAATACACTTCGTCCTCGCCGTTTTTAACGGTAAGATCGGTGTGCCGCGCGCGGAGTATCCGGTATTCCGTCATCCCGTTATTTACCAGCTTTACTATGGTCTTGCCCTGCTTGATCCCCGAGAGGGTCACCTCGCCGGTGACCGCGTCAACGGCGACGCCGGCGTCGGAAAACGCGCCGAAGCGAAGCTTGCCGCCCTCGAAGCTGCCCACGGCCATGGTGACTTCCGTGCCGTCGTCGGGCAGGAAGGTATAGCTCGCGCCGTCGTTTCCGACATAGTAAAGCACGTCCAGCTCCGCGTCATACTTTTCGAGAGCAAGCTTGTTTGACTGAGCCGTGTTCAGCGTTTCGTTTATCGTCATATGGGTATTGAAGCCGCCGGGCTCGTTTACCGTAACGACTATCACGCCCGTGTTTTCCGGACGGACAGCCGAAAACACCGTGCCGCCCATGCCCGTGCCGTTGATGACGGCGTCATAGGTGACCAGCAGTATCGCCGTACCGGCGCTCACGGCCTCGACGGAATAGCTGTGCTTTGAGGCGTCGTCCGCGGTCTTCTCCGTAACGGTGATCGGCGTGCCCTCAACATTGATCACGTCTACGTGGAAATCCGGCTCGATCACCTTGGCGTTGCCGGCGCCTTCTATGGCAAGCCAGTTGCGGAACGGATAGAGCGCCGCGACGTCGCCGGCGGTCATGTCCAGCCGGCCCGCGGCGCCGTCGAAGCCGCTTCCCGTGACCGCTATGTAAAGGTCGCCCGTGTCATAAACATTGTTTGAAAAATCGTCTATTACCGTATTCTTTTTCAGCGTATCGTTTCCGATATACATATCTTCCCCGCTTACGCTGACGCTGTTGGCGCCGACCGCTGCGCTGCAGTAGTTGCCGTAGGTCACTGCGTCGTCGTTCAGGGGATTTGACACGCGGTAATAATAATTGCCCCTGCTGAGGCCCTCAAAAACGGCCGTCTCGCTGACGCCTTCCGAGGCCTCCACCCTGTCGGGCGTGAGATAAGAGTAAATGAAATACTTTGTCAGCTGGCCCGCTTCAAGCACAAAGTCGTTTTTGCCGTCGCCGTTCTCATCGGCATAAGGATAAGTGATATTAAGTACGGCAGCCTGATCGCAAGCCGCGCTGATGCTCGCGTAGGTCGGGCCGGTAACGGTGCTGCTTCCGGTCGCCGGAGCGTAGCCTTCGCTTTTCCTTGCTTCGGAGGGAGTGAACTCTGCGGTGACGCTGTCGCCGGCAAAGCAGAGGAAGCTTCCGCCCGCGCCCATGACCAGGACGCGCTCGACGGGCACTCCGCTCCCGCCGGAAAAAGCTCTGCCGAGAACGGTGTAGTCGGTCCCCAGCACCCAGCCGGCGTTCGTGCATTCCGTATCGACGGCATACAGCGTAAAGTCGCTCTCGTTTTCGTCCACGGTGATCGTTATCGCGCCCAGATCGGCTCCCTCGGAGCCTATGCCCCTGAGGACATAATCGCCCCCGTCAAGCGCGACGGTATAGCTGCCCTCCACTGCCTCGACTCCCGAAAGGAGATCGTTCGACTGCTGAAGATCGTCGGCGGCGTACAGCCGGGCGGAGATGAAGTTCGCCGCGGTAAACGTGGCGGAGATCATCGCGTTTCCGGTCAGCAGCGCCAAAGCCGCGTCCACTTCATCCTGGGCGGCGTCCGGCTTTTCCATTACGGGAAGTACCGCCGCCTTGGCTTCGTCATCCGTGCTGAAGGCGTAAGCGGCGTAAAGGGCGTCCTTCGCCGCCGCGTCAAAGAAGGGGTCTATGCCGAAGCCCATATCGTATCCGAGATCGGCGCCGTAGCCCCAGACGCTGAACTGCCAGCGCACGACGTCGCCGTCGTGCAGGAA
>JAGDDB010000201.1 GCA_017958265.1 Oscillospiraceae bacterium
CGCATTCATGTGGACGTATTACGGATATCCCACGTCGTGCTACGAGGGCGTCAACGTGGAGGTAATGCGAAACCGCAACGGCGAGATACTTGCCAGGCATGATCGCGAAACGGGCACGGCAGACGACGTGGACTATGTCAGCGGTGTTCCCGATTCCGGAACGCCGCATGCGATAGGCTATTCGAATGAAAGCAAGACGGCATTTGCCAGACCGTTTATAAAATACACGCCCACATGGCCGCGCAGCTTCATGCCGTCAAATCAGAGCGAGCGAAACCGTGTCGCAAAAATGAAGATGATCCCCGTACATGAACTGATCGAAGGGAAGAAGCTCCTGTTCGTTGACGACAGCATAGTTCGCGGTACGCAGCTTCGTGAAACCGTGGAATTCCTTTATGAGAACGGAGCCGAAGAGGTGCATATGCGTTCGGCGTCGCCGCCGATAATGTATGGCTGCAAATTTTTGAATTTCTCGCGGAGCAATACGGAAATGGAACTGATCACCCGGCGTACAATAATCGACCTGGAGGGCGAAGAAGGACTCAAGCACCTCGACGAATACAGCGACGGTACCACCGAGAGGGGCAAGGCGATGCGCAGGGCAATATGCGGCAAATTCAATTTCACGTCTTTGGAATATCAGTCTCTTGACGGGCTTATACAGTCGATAGGCATTGATAGATGCAAGGTCTGCACATATTGCTGGGACGGCAAAGATTGAAAAACTCGATACGCAGCGGGATCGATTTTCCGCTGCGTGTTTTTTTGCGCTTGTTTTTGATGTTGCAGATTAGCGAAGAGCACCGCCGCGACAATACCTTGCAATATTCATTCGGCAGGTGCTATAATAAACGAAAAAGTGATTATTCCGCGTATCTTTTCGGGACATGAACAGCGGCAGAGATATGCAGTATCGGGGTGTTTTGCTGAAATGATCATACTCGGTATCGATCCGGGGATAGCGACAGTCGGTTTCGGCGTGATAAGAGCGGAAAGGGGCGCGTTTTCCTCGGTGGCCTACGGCGCCGTCAGAACAGAGGCCGGGCTTCCTCTATCACAGCGGCTGGAGAGTATTTACGAAGATATCGGCCGCCTCATCGATACCTTCGATCCCGGCGCAGCGGCCATAGAAGAGCTTTTTTTCAATACCAACCTTAAAACGGGCATTGCCGTAGCTCACGCCCGCGGCGCGGTGCTGCTGGCCTGCAGGAAAAAGAATGTACCTATGTACGAATACACGCCGCTGCAGGTGAAACAGGGCGTGGTAGGATACGGCGGGGCGGATAAGCATCAGGTCATGGAAATGGTAAAAAGACTTCTTAACCTGGACAAAATACCTCGTCCCGACGACGCCGCGGATGCCCTGGCCATCGCGCTGTGCCATGCGCGCGCGGCAACATCATTAATGTTTGAAAATTGGAGCGAAAGTACATGTTCTACTATCTGAACGGCACCGTAGCGGCCATAGAGCCGTATCTCGCTGTAATAGACTGCTCCGGCGTTGGTTATGCGTGCAGTACGTCTATGAATTCTCTTGCCTCGCTGAACATCGGCGAAAAGGTCAAAATGTATACTTACTGCCATGTTCGCGAGGACGCGTTCGATATTTACGGTTTTGTTACGCAGAGAGAGCTCGGCAGCTTCAAGCTGCTGATCGGCATATCGGGAGTGGGTCCCAAGGCCGCGCTGTCTATCCTTTCGGCAAACTCGCCCGAGGAGCTTGCCTCGGCGGTCGCGTCGGGAAACGAAAAGGCTTTGACCGTGGCGCCCGGTATAGGAAAAAAACTTGCTCAAAGGATACTGCTCGAGCTGAAAGACAAAGTGGCCGAGGCGATAGGCGCGGGCGCTTCCGGCATGAGCGTGTCCGGCGCCGCCATCGCGGACGGTTCCAAAGCGGAGGATGTGGCCTCGGCGCTGACTGTGCTCGGATATACGCCGTCCGAGATCAACACTGTTCTGAAAAAGATCGATCTGAATTCCCTCACGGTGGAAGAAGCCGTGAGAGACGCGCTGCGCGTATCGCTGAAATGAGGTTAGCTGATGAGTATTGATTTTACGGGCGAGCCGGAAAAAAGGGCGCTTACCACCGCGGCATATGTACCGGAAGATGAGGGCGAATTCAGCCTTCGTCCCAAAACACTCGGAGAATATATAGGCCAGGAAAAAGCAAAAAACAATTTGAAGGTATATATCGAGGCGGCCAAAAGACGCGGAGAAGCTCTTGACCATGTGCTGCTGCACGGCCCGCCCGGCCTGGGCAAGACCACTCTTGCCCGAATAATAGCCAACGAACTCGGCGTGCATATACAGACCACGTCCGGCCCGGCCATAGAAAAACCGCGGGATCTTGCAGCCCTGCTGACAAATCTCAACGATAACGACGTGCTGTTCGTGGACGAGATCCACCGCATGAACCGTACGGTCGAAGAAATTCTCTATCCCGCGATGGAGGATAAGGAAATAGATATCATCCTCGGCCAGGGTCCCAGCGCCAACTCGATACGTCTGCCGCTGAAGAACTTTACCCTTATAGGCGCGACAACGCGTTCTGGACAGCTTTCCGCTCCGTTGAGAGACAGATTCGGCGTGATACTGAAGCTTGAGCTGTATACGCCGGATGAGCTTCGCGAGATAGTCGAACGCAGCGCGGGCCTGCTGGGGATAAGGATCGACAGGGGAGGAGCCGAAGAAATCGCAAGAAGATCGAGAGGCACCCCGCGAATTGCCAACCGCATCCTCAAGAGAGTAAGGGATTTTGCCGAGATATGCGCCGACGGGATAATAACCAAATCGGTCGCCGACGACGCGCTCAACCGAATGGAGATCGACGCTCTAGGGCTCGATTCCGTAGACAGGAAACTCTTGATGAGCATAATCACGCATTACGGCGGAGGACCTGTGGGCCTTGATACCCTGGCTGCCACAATCAACGAGGAGACGGTAACGATAGAGGACGTCTATGAGCCTTTCCTTATGCAGCAGGGTTTTCTCACCCGTACCCCACGGGGACGGTGTGCGGCAAGACTCGCCTATGAGCATCTCGGTCTGCCGTGGGGAAACGAGGACGCGGATCAGCTTTCTTTTGATCGCTGATGATGAAAAACGGGCCTTTTCGCAAATGTTGACGCAGATTTTTTCGATATCCTATTGACAACATTAAAGTATAAAGTTATAATACCATAGCAAAAGTGGGAATAGTGTTTGTTATGGATGATTTTCAGCAGCTTACCGACGAGCAGCTTCAGCAGTTGGCGCGCAGCGGCGCCGCGGGAGCGGAGGAATATCTTATCGCCAAATACGCAAGGGTGATAAGGGCGCTGTCGAGACCGTTTTTTCTCACCGGAGGAGACAGCGAAGATCTTCTTCAGGAAGGTATGCTCGGTCTTATTTCAGCCATAAGAAGCTATAACGCCGAGGGCGGAGCTTCTTTCAGGACCTATTCCGAGCTGTGCATCAAACGGCGTCTTCTTACCGCGGTGCGCGACGCCAATAACGGCAAAAGCATTTCACTGGATAATTGTTTGTCTCTTGAATCCCCGCTGTTTGACGAAAATCAGACTTTATTGACGTCCGCCGGGCGCGGCGTCAGCCTTCGCGGGCCGGAGCAGATCTTAATAGACAGAGAGGAAACGGACAAGCTTTTCCGAACATTTACGGATATCCTGTCGCGTTTTGAAGCAGATGTAATGAACTTATATCTCAGCGGAATGTCGTACAGGGAAATAGCGGAGCAGCTGCATCGGCCGGACAAGGCCGTAGACAACGCAGTGCAGCGCATCAGGCGGAAATTGTCGCGCTTCCGTGAAACAAACGGCGATATCAGCAAGGGCTGACGCAATATAAAAACAGGCCGAGAGGTCAATTGTCAAAAGTGAGGATTAGCAATGTATCAAGACAAAACACTGGTATGTAAGGAATGCGGCAACGAGTTCGTATTCACCGCCGGAGAGCAGGAATTCTACGCTGAGAGAGGCTTCCAGAATGAGCCCCAGCGCTGCAAAGCCTGCCGTGACGCCAGAAAGAATGCCGCCAGAGGCCCGAGGGAGTACTTTACTGCCACCTGCGCTCGCTGCGGCAAAGAGGCGAGGGTTCCTTTTGAGCCCAAGTCTGACAGGCCTGTTTATTGCAGCGATTGCTTCGCGGCGATCAGAGCCGAGGGCTGATTTTAAATCAGTTTTTAAAGGAGTCGCCCTCGGGGACGGCTCCTTTATTTATCAAAGTAAAATCAGCGCGTGTGTATGACGCGCAGAATCGCAAAAGGGAGGTAGAACGATGCTGACGAAAGAAACCGTAATATCCGAAATTCTTGAGCTTGATTACGCGGATGAGATCATTCCTCTTTTTCAGGCTATAGGCATGCATTGCCTCGGCTGCGCCGCCGCAAGCAGCGAGTCCATTGAGGAAGCATGTCTGGTACACGGCGTTGATACCGACGCGTTTGTCAACGCGGTCAACGCGGTCATCGAGCAGGTAGCCCAGTAAAACAAGGAGAAAGCCGCCCGAGAGGACGTGCGGGAATATGCAGCCGTCAAACAGCGCTTTTCAAAATGTCGGATCGGAGATGTTTTGTATGCCGGTTTGGAGGCGGTTTCATTGTGTCCCGTGCTCTTTCAGGGCGGTTTTGTTATGAAAAGGATTAAGCTTGATCAAAGACTGCTCGCGGCGGCGGAATTTGCCGAAATCGGCGAGCGTGTTGCCGACGTGGGGACGGATCACGGTTATATACCGATCTGGCTGAGACAGAACGGTATAGCTCCTTATGTTATCGCTTCGGATATAAACTCTCTTCCGCTTCAAAGCGCCAGGGCCAACGCCGAGGCATATTTGACGGACGGAATATCCTTCAGACAGTGCGACGGCCTTAAAGGCATAGCTCCGGGCGAAGCGGACACGGTAATAATAGCAGGCATGGGCGGGGAAAACATTATTTCGATCATTGCAGGCTCAGGCTGGGATTGGAGCGGAAAAAAGCTTATCCTTCAGCCCATGACAAGACAGGCTCAGCTTGTGGAGTGGCTGTATGACAACGGTTTTGCGGTAACGGGAGAAAGCTTTGCGTATGATGAAAAGAGCTCTTACCGGATCTTGAAGGCGGAAAAAAAGACCGAAAAGAAGCCTCGGGCCGCCTATATCCGCTGCGGCTTCACCTATGGACGTTACGGCAAAGAGGAAAAAGAAAAGCTTGTCAGGGCGCTTAAGGGACTGAAACGGTCCAAAAATCCCGACGAAGCGAAAGCAGCGGAGTATGCCCGGATATTGGAGGATATTGAGGATGCGTACGGTACATGAGATTTTTACGATGCTGGATTCTGTCGCGCCGGTCACTTCAAAATTGGATTTTGACAATGTGGGTCTGCTTGCCGGCGGAGCGGGGTGGCAGGTCGGCAGTGTTCTGCTGTCGCTCGATATTACCGACGATGTGATAGACGAGGCCAAAGAGCTCGGAGCCGAGCTGATAGTAAGTCATCACCCCTTGTTTTTCAGCCTTAAAAGCGCGGCAAGTACTGATCCCGGCGGAGCAAAGCTGGTGGAACTTCTCAGCAACCGTATTTCGGCGATATGCATGCATACAAATCTTGACGCAGCCGACGGCGGCGTCAACGACGCTTTGGCTGCCGCGCTGTGGCTGGAGGATACCGAGCCCTTTGAGCCAGAACATATAGGACGCATAGGCAGACTGCCGAGGCGCATGGAAATGTCGGAATTCCTTCCGTTTGTTAAAAACGCGCTCAAATCGAACGGCCTGCGTTATTACGACGCGGGAAGGGAAGTATTCAACGTCGCGGTCGGCGGAGGCTCATGCGGCGGCTTCCTTGAAGCGGCCGTAGACGCGGGCTGCGATACATTTGTTACGGCCGATATAAAATACGATGTTTTCCTGCGCGCCGCCGAGCTGGGCGTAAACCTGATCGACGCAGACCATTTCTGCACCGAAAATACCGTTATTCCCGTTCTTGCGGGATATATCAGAGACGCCTTTCCGGATCTCGAGGTACAGATAAGCAGACACGGCCAGACAGTCCGTTTCATATGATCGCCGGCCGCAGGACTATATCGACAACTTTAAACGCCGTACGGCCTTTTGACCGTACGGCGTTCAATCATGAAAAGGTGTGTTATTTCTTGTAGCTGTCCTTAAGGGCTACGGAACGATTGAAAACAAGATGACCGGGCCTTGAATCGACATTATCCACGCAGAAATAGCCGAGCCTGAGGAACTGATAATCCGCCGGAGCGGCGGCGTTTTCCAAACCCGCTTCAAGCTTGCAGCCGTTGAGAACGACGAGGGAATCGGGATTTATGACCTGAGTGAAGTCCTCATAGCTGTCGGGATCGGGATCGGAGAAAAGATCGTCGTACAGTCTTACCTCGGCGTCAACGGCAGTAGCCGCATCGACCCAGTGTACGGTGCCGCGCACCTTGCGCCCGTCGGCCGCGTTGCCGCCGCGGGAATCGGGGTCGTAGCGGCAAAGCACGCGGGTAACGTTGCCGTCGCTGTCTTTTTCGCAGCCGGTGCATTCAACGATATACGCGCCCTTGAGCCTGACCTCGCTGCCGGGAGTAAAGCGATTGAATTTCTTCGGGGGTATCTCCTCAAAATCCTCTCTTTCTATCCACAGCTCTCGGGAGAAAGAAACGGGACGTGTGCCCGTTTCGGGCCTCTCGGGATTGTTTTCCACCTCGAAGTATTCCGACTGTCCCTCGGGATAATTTGTTATGGTAAGACGCACCGGCCTCAGCACCGCCATTGCGCGGGGGGCGTTGAGGTTAAGGTCCTCGCGCAGACAATGCTCTAAAAAAGCATAGTCCACCACGCTGGTATTTTTCGCTACGCCGTTGCGACGGGTGAAATTCAGTATTGACGCGGGGGTATAGCCGCGGCGGCGCAGACCGCACAGAGTGGGCATGCGCGGGTCGTCCCAGCCGCTGACGTAATGCTCTTCTACAAGCCTGCGGAGCTTGCGCTTGCTCATAACCGTGTTGTTGATGTTCAGCCTTGAAAATTCTATCTGCCGGGGGTGAGAGGGAACGTCGGTATTGTTGATCACCCACTCGTACAGAGGACGGTGGTCTTCATATTCCAAAGAGCAGAGAGAATGAGTTATTCCCTCGATGGCGTCCTGTATCGGATGAGCAAAATCATACATGGGATAGATGCACCATTTGTCGCCCGTGCGATGATGATTGACGTACCTGATGCGATACAGGACCGGATCGCGCATGTTGAAATTGCCGCTGGCAAGATCGATCTTTGCGCGCAGCGTCATTTTGCCCTCGGGAAATTCGCCTGCCTTCATGCGGCTGAACAGATCGAGATTTTCCTCTATCGGTCTGTCGCGGTAGGGACTTGTCGCCGGTATGCCGAGATCTCCGCGGCGTTCTTTGAATTCCTCGGGACTGAGCTCGCAGACATAGGCAAGGCCCTTCTTTATCAGACCTACGGCATATTCGTAAGTCTGCTCGAAATAATCGGAGCCGTAGAAAAACCGATCGCCCCAATCGAAGCCAAGCCAGTGGATGTCTTCCTTGATCGCGTCGACATACTCGGTATCTTCCTTGACGGGATTGGTGTCGTCCATCCTGAGATTGCAGAGACCGCCGTATTTTTCGGCTGTGCCGAAATCTATGATAAGCGCTTTGGCATGGCCTATATGCAGATAACCGTTCGGCTCGGGCGGAAAACGGGTGTGTACCTGCATGCCGTAGCAGCGTCCACCCTCCGAAAGATCTTCATCTATAAAATTCTCAATAAAATTTTTTGTTTCGTTATTATCCATGATAACAATCCTCCGATTAGAAGAACATTAACATACAAGAAAGGTATTGTCAAGGAAGGGAATGCGTCGGCTCAGCTGCCCTTTGCGTGTAAAAAACAGGGAAAAAATCCCCGCTTGTCCTCTGCGGCGATGAGGTGTACGTTCGTCATTTTCCGTAAGTATTGCAAAGACGCAGGCAAACGGTATATGATTATAAATAAGGATATTACCCGGAATTTGCGGAGGCATGTATGATAATACCTGTATATGAAAGTAATCTTCTTCAAGCTGCAGCCATTCATTCAATATCCTGGAAGGAATCGCACCGCGCCTTTTGTGCTTTTGATTTCATAGAAATGCACACGCCGGAACGGCAGCGGGAATACTTAATCAACAAGATGAACAACGGAACGAAGTTCTATATGATTGCAGATGATGAGCCGGTAGGGATCGTTTCCGTAACGAAGAGTTTGATAGCGGATTTGTATGTTCTTCCGGATATGCAAAACAGAGGCTATGGAACCCGGTTGTTGCAATACGCAGTAGGCCAATGTACGGATACACCTACGCTGTGGATCCTTGAGAATAATATAAGGGCCGAGAGGCTCTATCGTCGAATGGGCTTTAAGGAAACAGGAAGAAAGAACTCGGGGAAAAACGGGCTTGACGAGATTGAATTCGCACTTACATAAATTTCAATTTGTCGAGGTGGCGAGAATATGCATTTTGGCTTTTCCTATGAAGCATAGAAAAGAAGCCGAAGAAGCACTGCGATAAATCGATGATCATTGAGGCGGGCAGATTTGAAAATTCATGAATACGGTACGGATCAAAAAGACACCATTCTTCTGCTTCACGGCGGGGGCTTGTCATGGTGGAACTATCGGGAGGCGGCGGAACTACTGCAGAGAGAGTATCATGTGATCCTTCCGATTTTGGACGGACACTCGGGAAGTGACCGAGCGTTTACGACGATCGAAGATAATGCTTCCGAGATCATTTCCTTCATCGACGAACACATGAACGGCTCGGCTTTGCTGATCGGGGGACTTTCTCTGGGGGGACAGATCTTGCTTGAAATGCTGTCGCAGCGCAGAGATATCTGTTCCTGTGCTTTGGTTGAAAGCGCAGCCGTCATTCCCTCGAAGCTGACGAATGCCTTGATCGCTCCGATCTTCGGCAGCTGCTATGGGCTGATCGGGAACAGAAGTTTTGCCGGGCTGCAATTTCGATCTCTGCATATGAAACCGGAGCTCTTTGAAGACTATTACCGGGATACCTGCCGCATAAAAAAGCAGGACATGATCGCCTTTTTAAAAGCAAATACGGCTTATGCGCTGAAGGATGCGATCAGAGAAACATCTGCGCAAATACATGTTTATGTAGGGGAAAGAGAAACCGGAGAGATTTTGCGCTCCGCAGAAAGGATCTGCCGGATGCTTCCGTCCGCCCGGCTTCACAGGCTGCAAGGCCTGAGACACGGAGAGTTTTCCGTCAACCACGCAGACCGGTACGCGGATGCCATACGACAAATTTTACAAGGCGGATAAATTTGTGCACATAGGCTTATTAAGCAGATAAAAAGCGGACTCTTGACAAAACACCGCGGGGTAATTATAATAGCTTCGTTCAAAGACGCAGACGGGGAAGCAGTAAGCGTATTTCGAAAGCGCAGAGAGAAGGCGGCCGCTGTAAGCCTTCGTGAGATTACGCCGAAGTCGCCCCCGAGTCGCCGGTGCGAAAGCGAAAGCAAGTAGTGCCGGACGGGCCGCTCCCGTTACAGAGCGGGAGCGTTATTGCGCTCAGAGTGATAAATCCGGGTGGTACCGCGGAATTCTCCGCCCCGTGTTTCGGCACGGGGCGGTTATTTATTTTCAGAAAGGTATGTTCACAGATGAAAGAACTTCCGAAAATCTATGATCCTAAGGCAGTGGAGGAAAAAATCTACAAAATGTGGGTCGACGGCGACTATTTCAAAGGCGTGCGCGATCCCGACAAAAAACCGTTTACCATCGTTATTCCTCCGCCCAATGTTACGGGACAGCTCCATATAGGGCATGCCTGCGACAATACGCTGCAGGATATACTGATACGCTATAAGCGCATGCAGGGCTATGCGGCGCTGTGGGTCCCGGGGACCGATCACGCCGGAATAGCCACCCAGATAAAGGTGGAGGCCAAGCTGCGCGAAGAGGGCAAGACGCGCTACGATCTCGGCAGAGAAGCTTTTTTGGAGCGCGTGTGGGACTGGAAAGACAAGTACGGCAGCACCATCATCAATCAGCTTAAAAAGCTGGGCAGCTCATGCGACTGGTCAAGAGAACGCTTCACCATGGACGAGGGCTGCTCAAAGGCAGTGCGCGAGGTGTTCGTAAACCTCTATAACAAAGGCCTCATTTACAAAGGCAGCCGCATAGTCAACTGGTGCCCGAACTGTATCACCGCGCTGAGCAATGAGGAGGTCACCTACGAGGAGCAGGCCAGTCACCTTTGGCATATCAGATATCCCGTAAAGGGCGAAAAGGACAGATATGTCACCGTTGCCACCACAAGACCGGAGACGATGCTCGGAGATACCGCTGTCGCGGTCAATCCAAACGACGAAAGATACTCTGATCTTGTCGGCAAAACGCTTATCCTGCCGCTGGTGGGCAGGGAGATACCCGTCGTCGCCGACGAATACGTCGATACCGCCTTTGGGACCGGCTGCGTCAAGATCACTCCCGCGCACGATCCCAACGACTTTGAGGTGGGTCTGCGCCACAGCCTGAAGGTTATACGCGTCATAGACGACAAGGGTTATATAAACGCCGAGGGCGGCAAATACGAGGGCCTTTACCGCGATGAGGCGCGCAGGGTGATCGTTAGCGATCTTGAGCAGCAGGGCTGGCTCGTAAAGACGGAGGATTATACTCACAATGCCGGCGTCTGCTACCGCTGCGGCAAGAATGTGGAGCCGATAGTATCTCCGCAGTGGTTTGTAAGGATGCAGCCTCTTGCCGAGCCCGCGATAGCTGCGGTAAAGGACGGCAGGATAAAGTTCGTACCCGAACGTTTCAGCAAAATATATATAAACTGGATGGAAAACGTTCACGACTGGTGCATCTCACGGCAGCTGTGGTGGGGGCATCAGATCCCCGCGTGGTACTGCGAGGAATGCGGACACATCAATGTAAGCAAGGAAGACCCCGTCAAATGCGAAAAATGCGGCTGTGAAAAGCTCACGCGCGACGAAGACGTGCTTGACACCTGGTTCTCGTCGGCGCTGTGGCCGTTCTCCACGCTCGGCTGGCCGGAAAAGACCGAGGACCTTGCGTACTTCTATCCCACAAGCGTTCTTGTTACGGCGTACGATATCATTTTCTTCTGGGTTGCAAGGATGATCTTCTCCGGTCTCGAGCATACGGGGGAGGCGCCTTTCCCGACGGTGTTCATACACGGCCTTGTGCGCGACAGCGAAGGCCGCAAGATGTCCAAGTCTCTCGGAAACGGCGTTGACCCGCTCGAAATGATAGATCAGTACGGAGCCGACGCGCTTCGAATGAACATGGTTTCCGGCGTAAGCCCCGGCAACGACATGCGCTTTTACACCTCCAAGTGCGAAGCATACCGGAATTTCGCGAATAAGCTCTGGAACGCTTCACGCTTTGTGATGATGAATCTTACGATAGATAAAAACGCCCTGCCGAATAAGCTCCGCCTTGAGGATAAATGGATACTGTCCAAGCTCAACGCCCTCACGCGCGAAGTTACGGAAAACATTGACAAGTACGAGCTCGGAATTGCCGCGGGAAAAATATACGATTTCATATGGGATGATTTCTGCGACTGGTACATCGAGCTTGCAAAGACCCGTCTGCAGGGCGACGAGGAGAGCAATACGGGCGCACAGAAGGTCCTGTGCTTCGTGCTTACGGAAACGCTCAAACTGCTTCATCCGTTTATGCCGTTTATCACCGAGGAGATCTGGCAGGCCCTGCCGCACGACGGCGAAGTGCTTATGACTCAGCACTGGCCGGAGTATTCCGAAAAACTGCGCTTCGAAGACGAACGCGCCGAGATGGAAAGCATAATGTCGGCGATCAAGGCGGTAAGAACTCTCCGGGCGGAAAAGAATGTCCCGCCCTCCAAAAGGCCCGGGATCAGTGTGGTTACCGACAAGGCAGCCACCTTTACCGACGGCGAGCCGTTCCTCAAAAAACTCGCCGGTGCGGGAGATATACAGATCCTTGCGAGCGATCCGGAAAACGCCTCCGGCATGGCCGTGGCGATCACGGAGGATGCAAAGCTTTATATCCCCCTTGCCGAACTCGTAGACGCGGACAAGGAGCTGGAGCGCATAGCCAAGGAACTGAAAAAGAGCGAAGAAGACTATAAGCGCGTATGCTCCAAGCTGCAAAACGAGAGCTTTGTTTCCAAGGCTCCGGAGCAGGTGGTCGCCGCCGAACGCGAAAAAGCGGCAAGGCTTGAGGCGTTGATCGATAATCTGAAGGAAAGCGCAAAAAACCTTGAAGCGCTGAAATAAAACGACAAAATAAGCAGAGAGGCAAAATTTATAATTGACCGTGCGGACGATCCGCACGGTCTTTTTTTTCGGGAGGGAGTTATGAAAATAACCGGGTACTACAGAGAAGGCGCTCTAACGCTCAATCTGAGCGGAGAACTTGATCACCATTCGGCTAGGGAAGCAATGGGCGCGATTTCGGAGAGGATAGATGCGTTTCTGCCGAGAGACTGCATACTGAATTTCCGTGAGATCACCTTTATGGACAGCTCCGGAATAGCGCTTATTTTGAGGGCAAACAGAGAAATGAAAAATCTGGACGGGAGACTGTTTGTGTCGTCAGTGCCGAAACAGCCGATGAAGGTGATGGAGGCCTCGGGCATAGACAGACTTGTGGAAATTACGGAAAGCAGATAAACGAGGTGCTACATATGTCAATATCAAATTACGCCAGGATAGAGTTTCCCGGCAGGTCGTCAAACGAGGCGTTTGCCCGCAGCGCCGCCGCATGCTTCGCCGCGCAGCTTGATCCCACGCTGGAAGAGCTGGGAGATCTCAAGACCGCGGTAAGCGAGGCGGTGACAAACTGCATCGTACACGCCTATCCGGCCGAAATAGGGAAGATAAAGATGAAATGCCGAATAATGGGCGAAGATATCCTTGAAATAAGCATAAAAGACAGCGGCTGCGGAATAGAGGACATAGCAAAGGCAATGGAACCTCTTTTCACCACCGGCGGAGAAGACCGCTCGGGTATGGGGTTTTCAATAATGGAATGCTTTATGGACTCGGTAAAAGTCAAGTCCGCTCCGGGACGCGGAACGACGGTGACGATGAGAAAAAAGATTGGCAGGAAGCGTCATTCATGAACGATAGCTATGCCCATGAACTTCTTGACGCAGCGAAAAACGGAGATAAGGAAGCCGCCGAAACGATAGTAAAAGAGAATTCGGGCCTGATATGGAGCATAGTAAGGCGCTATTTCGGACGCGGAACGGAAAGCGACGATCTGTATCAGATAGGCTGCCTCGGTCTGCTCAAGGCGATAAAGAGCTATGACGCGGCTTTCGGCACGCGCTTTTCCACTTACGCCGTGCCGAAGATCGCCGGGGAGATACGGCGCTTTCTCCGCGACGACGGAGCAGTAAAGGTCAGCAGGGGGCTCAAAGAGCGCGCGTTTGCCGTGCGTTCCGCGCGCATGGCGCTGGAGCAGCGTCTCGGCCGGGAACCTCAGCTGTCCGAGCTGAGCGAAGAAACGGGACTTACGCCCGAGGAAATAGCCGCGGCGGAAAACGCTTCGGCGCCGACGGCCTCTCTGAACAGGACCGGCGGAGAGGACGGAGCCGCGCTTGAAGATTTGCTCAGCGATATAGGGCAGGAGGAAAGACTGATAGAATATGTTTCGCTGAGAGAGGCGATAGCGGCGCTTCCCGAAAAGGAAAGAACGGTAATAGCTTTTCGTTATTACAGAGGGCTTACGCAGGATGATACGGCAAAGCTGATGAAGGTATCTCAGGTGCAGATATCGCGCATGGAAAGAAAAGCCGTGGAAAGACTGCGCGGCTATCTTGTATGAAAGCCTCGTTTGTTGTAAAATAACCGCAAGCAGTATAAAACAACAATCAGAGGAAAGGTCATGACTGATTTTAAAAAGAGATATATCGAGGTCAGAAAGAAAATAATCGAGCACGATTTTGCCCGCCTCAATACCGAGCAGAGACAGGCCGTAATGAGCACGGAAGGGCCGCTGCTTATCCTTGCCGGCGCCGGGAGCGGGAAAACAACGGTGCTTATAAACCGTATCGCGTGCATACTTAAATACGGCAAAGCTGCGGACAGCGACGAGATACCCGCGTATGCCGACGAGCGCGATCTTGAATTTCTTGAAAATTACAGCGGCCTTTATTCGCCGGAGGATAAGGCGCGCGCGGAAGAGCTCTGCTCGGAGGATCCCGCCGAGCCGTGGCAGGTCATAGCGATCACATTTACCAATAAGGCCGCCGGAGAGCTCGTATCAAGGCTTGAAAAGATGCTCGGCGGAAGATCGGGCGAGATTTGGGCGTCTACCTTTCATTCCGCATGTGTGAGGATACTCAGAAGGGACATTACAGCTCTCGGACTTTTCAGCAGGAATTTCACCATTTATGATACTTCCGACAGTACGAGCCTTATAAAGCATATAATGCGCGAAACGGACACGGACGAAAAAAAGTACGCGCCGAGAGCCGTGCTTTCGGCCATAAGCGCCGCCAAGGACGCCATGCTCACGCCGGAGGAATATTTGCGGTCCGCCGGGATCGATCCGTGGAAAAAAACGGTCGCAGAGCTCTGGAAAGAATATAACAGACGCATGATCCAGGCGGATTCGCTGGATTTTGACGATCTGATACTCTATACCGTTACTCTTTTTGAACGCTGTCCCGACGTTCTGGAATATTATCGGAGACGTTTCAGATATGTGCTGGTGGACGAATACCAGGACACAAATATGCTTCAGTATAAATTTATAAGTCTGCTGAGCGGCGGATACAGAAATATCTGCGTCGTCGGCGACGACGACCAGGGCATATATAAATTCCGCGGCGCCAGCATCGAAAACATACTCGGCTTTGAAAGCCAATACAGCGACGCGAGAGTAATAAAGCTTGAACAGAATTACCGCTCCACCTCGACCATACTTCAGGCAGCAAACGCCGTTATCCGCGTAAACGCGCAGAGAAAAAACAAGGAATTGTGGACGGACAACGAAAAAGGCGGACCCATCTCGCTGTATACCGCGATGAACGAAAACGACGAGGCGCAGTATGCGGCAGCCTGCATCCTCAAGGGACACACCGAAGGCGAAAAATGGAGCGATTACGCCGTGCTGTACCGCATCAACGCGCTGTCCAACCGTCTTGAATATGCCATGAAACGCAACGGCATACCTTACAGAGTATACGGAGGGATGCGTTTTTACGACCGTGCGGAGATCAAGGACATGCTGGCTTATCTCTGCGTTATCAATAATCCCGACGATGAGCTGAGACTTCGCAGGATAATCAACAATCCGCCTCGCGGCATAGGCGATACGACCCTGGATAAGGCGTCGGCCATTGCGGAGAGGGAAGGGAAAAGCCTGTATCGCGTATTGACCGAATGCGGGGACTATCCGGAGCTTCGAACGGCATATTCAAAAATCAAAGCGTTTACCGACATTATCGAAGAGCTCAGAGCCGCGTCGACCGACACGCTTGACGAGCTGTACGACCGTCTTGTAAGGCTCAGCGGGTATATGACGATGCTCGAGGCCAAAGATACGCAGGATAACATAACGCGCGCGGAAAACGTATCCGAGCTGAAAACAAATATAATAAGCTTTGTCAGGGAGCGCGGCGGAGTATGCACGCTGGCGGATTTTCTTGACGAAATGGCGCTGTACAGCGATACCGACGCCATGGACGGCGACGACTGTGTAGCTCTTATGACCATTCACAGCGCCAAAGGGCTTGAGTTCCCGAACGTATTTATCGTCGGAGCGGAGGACGGTATATTCCCCGGCCTTAAAGCCATCGGAGAACAGGATGAAATAGAAGAAGAACGGCGGTTATGCTATGTCGCCATAACGCGGGCAAAACGCAGACTGTGGATAACGAACGCTCGTCAGAGGATGCTTTTCGGCAGGACTCAGAGCAATATGGTATCGCGTTTCGTCAAGGACATACCGGACGAGCTTCTTGATAAAAGCGGCGCTTCACAGACCGGCTATTCTGCCGCATATTCATCTTACGGGACTCCGCGCGCCGAAAACCGCGGGAGATACATGGGCGGATATTCGTCCGGCGTCAGACCGGAAAACAGCGTGAAATCAAGACCGTCGTCCCTGTCCCGCCCCGCGCCGATAAGCCTTGACTACAAGGCGGGAGAAAGCGTAATACATAAAGCTTTCGGGAAAGGGATGATCCTCTCCGCCGAAAAAATGGGCCCGGACATGGTGGTTGAGATCGCGTTCGAAAAAGAAGGAACAAAAAAACTCATGATATCTTCCGCCGGAAGATATCTTACGAAGATCGGAAAATAAAGAGCGCCAAGGCCGCCCGACAGCGTATTTTTCAACTTTACAGAGTAACACAGCCGGATGCTCCCGAGTATAATAGTATGACAGTATTATACTCGGGGGTATTTTTATGAGGTTCAACAGCCGTAAAACCGGTATGCTTGCAATAGTTCTGGGAGGCGCCGTGCTGCTTGCCGCGCTGCTTCCGTCAAGACTGTGGCCTATATTGGCAGGCGCGGCGCTGATCGCCGTGGGCGTGTGCATGCTCAAATGCTGACATAATCCCGCAGCCCGAAAAATATACTTCAACAGGGCGGAACGCGGTACAGCCGTGCGGAAAAGCCTGAAATGATCTGAAGAGGAGAGAATACGGTGGAAATCAACTTTGAAACTGAGAAATTCAGGTATTACGGCAGGCTTTACTGCTCCGACGTCATTCACGAAGAGACAAGTGAAATGATCGTCCCCGATTCCATGCCGGACGTACGCGCCGTCGCGGACGCGGACGGGATGGTATACATGCGCAGCAAGGAGGCGCAGAACGGCCGCTTTCTTATTAGCGGAGTCATGGAACTGTTTGTTCTGTACGAGCCGGAGGGGGAGAGCGGATACCGCAGGCTTGCCCTGCAGGCTCCCTTCAGCATTTCGTGCGCCTGCCCGGGACTGACTTCGCTTGGGCGCATCTCGGCCTCGGTGCGTTTGAGCAGCGCGGATGTAAGGATAGTCAATTCGAGAAAACTGCTGCTGCGCTGCGAGCTTTACGTATCGGCCGCCGCATATCTTCCGCAGGAAATAACGTACATACCTTATCCCGATGAAAATAATCTTCCGCTGGAGCTCCTCAAAAGCGAATATGAGCTTTTTCCGGTTGTCGATGTGACGGAGAAAACATTCAGCATTTCGGAAATAAGCCAGATACCTTCTTCAAAGCCGCCGCTGGGACAGCTCGTGAAAACGCGCGTGCGTTTCGGCGAGGAGGAGTCTGAATGCATAGGCAGCAGACTGATAGTAAAAGGGAGCGCATATGTTACGGCGGTGTATACTTCGTCAAACAGCGGCGAATTGTGCAGTACGGATATCAGAACGCCCTTTTCCGTAATAATCGAAACGGACGGAGAAGGCGGCGACGCGGAATTTGACAACATGGTGATGCTCACGGGAAGCGGCATAAGGGCAAACGAAAACGGAGAGATCGAGGTGGAGATCGCGGGCGTGGTGCAGACCGCGGTTTGCAGGAAAAGAAATATCCTTTGCGTATCCGACGCGTACAGCGTAAACTATATCGCAGACACGAGCAGTGAAAGAGTTCCGATTGAAAGAAACGGTGCATGTGAAAAAAGCGGTGAAACGCTCCGTATAACGGCCGAAAGCGCAAAAAGCATAAAAAGCATCATCGATTGCCGCGGCGCCGTATCAAAACCGAGATATGAAAACGGAGGTTTCGGCGCTTATGCGTCGGTGCGTGTGCTTTGCTCGGATGACAGCGGAGCGGTTTTTACCGTAAACGCCGAAAAAGAATGGCGGGGCCCGGCGGGAGCATATGCGCTTGAAACGGGTGAGGTTTACGTATCCCAGTCTCCCGAAGGCGCGGAAGCGCGTATCCCCGTTTCGTACATGCGTCCGTCAAACGAAAGATCGGAACTGATCTTTCTCACCGGAGCGGAGATCGATGAGGAAAAAACGCGCGTTAGGGACGGGATGCCGTCGATAACCGTTTTTCGCGCCTCCGAAAAAGACAGCATATGGACCCTGGGGAAACGCTACGGAGTTTCTTCCGGGGAAATCAAGGCGGCAAACGGCATGGACGGCGGTGAAGAAATTGAGCCGGGAAAGCTTATTTTGATATCAAAGCACAGATAAACTCTTGAAATCGTCCCGACGTTGTTGTATCATGTCCGCAGATATATTACGGGAGGATAATCCTATGTCGGGACATTCCAAATGGCATAACATACAAAAAACAAAGGGCGCGCAGGATGCCAAGAGAGCACAGGCTTTTACCAAGATCGCCAGAGAAATGATAGTCGCCGTGAAAGAGGGCGGAAGCGGCGATCCTGCCAACAATTCGCGCCTGGCTGCCGTTGTGGCCAAAGCCAAAGCGGCAAACATGCCGAATGACAATATCAAGCGCACCATAGAGAAAGCCCTCGGCTCCGGCAACACGGACAGCTTTGAGAGTGTAACTTACGAAGGCTACGGCCCAAGCGGCGTCGCCGTTATCGTGGAAGCGATGACGGACAACCGCAAACGTACCGCCTCTGAGGTCAGACACTATTTTGACAAGTACGGCGGAAACATGGGCGCGGAGGGCTGCGTATCATGGTCCTGCGATAAAAAGGGCGTTATCGTCATTGACAACGAAGACGGCGACATAGACGTTGACGCGCTTGAAATGGACGTTCTTGAATTCGGCGGAGACGATCTGCAGAGCGACGGCCAGGTTTTTGAGGTATATACCGATCCGGACCTCTTCCCGAAGGTGAGCGGAGAGCTTGATAAAAAAGGCTATAAGCTGCTGTCGGCGCAGGTGGAAATGGTCCCGCAGAATTATATCTCGCTGGAGTCCGAGGACGATATCAAGAACATGCAGAAAATGCTTGACATGTTCGAAGATAACGACGATGTGCAGAACGTATGGCATAACTGGGAAGACGCGGAGTGATCCCGCAGCGCAGAGGACTTGTTTGCAAGCAAAAAAGCTCATGTTGCCTGACGGATGATCGGGATAAAAGCGTCCCGTCAAATAATCAAAAGAACGAGCGGCACTCGGCTGTCAAAGCCGAGTGCCGCTTATTATTTGTTTCGTCAAACATGGCGGTTGATCGCCGTTCGACCTGTCATCAAGTTTCGAGAAATTCGCGAATCGAACGCAGCTGCGCTTCTACGGAAGCGCGGCTCGGACCGCCCTCGGCAAGACGCGCTTCAACACAGTTTTCAAGCTTGATGGCCTCATATACGCTTTCGTCAAAAAGCGGAGAGAATGTTCTGAGCTCATCAACGGAAAGCTCTTCAAGGATCTTTCCCTCTTTTATGCAGTGATTTACGAGCTTGCCGGTGACGGTATATGCGTCGCGGAAAGGCATGCCCTTCTTGGTAAGCCAGTCGGCGCAGTCGGTCGCGTTTATAAAGCCGCCTGCGGCCGCGCGGCGCATGTTCTCGCTGCGCAGCTTCATCGTAGCGATCATGGGAGCGAAAGCGCGCAGACAAAGCTTTACGGTGTCTATGGCGTCCAACAGCGGCTCTTTATCCTCCTGCATATCCTTATTGTAGGCAAGAGGGAGGCCCTTGAGCACGGTAAGTAAACTTAACAAAGAGCCGTAGACGCGGCCCGTTTTGCCGCGCACGAGCTCGGCAACATCGGGATTTTTCTTTTGCGGCATGATGGATGAGCCCGTGGAAAAAGCGTCGTCCATTTCTACGAATTTGAACTCCCACGAACTCCACAGTATCAGCTCTTCGGCAAAGCGGGAAAGATGCATCATAATTATGGAGAGGTCGGAAAGCAGTTCAACGGCAAAATCACGGTCCGATACACCGTCCAGGCTGTTTTCGGTTATCCCGCGGAACCCGAGGGCCTGCGCACCAAGACGGCGATCTATGGGATAGGTGGTCGACATCAGCGCGCCGCTTCCGAGGGGAGAATAATCCATGCGCCCAAGACAGTCCGACAGCCTTGTGCAGTCGCGCCGCAGCATATTGGCGTAAGCCATCATGTAATGCGCAAAGGTGGTGGGCTGGGCGCGCTGAAGATGCGTATATGCGGGCATGATGATATCATAGCCGGTTTCGGCTTTGTCTGCTATTACGGATATCAGCGAACGCAGCAGCTTATCGATTTGTCCGATCTCTTTTTTAAGATACAGACGGATATCAAGAGCTACCTGGTCGTTGCGGCTCCTGGCGGTATGAAGACGTTTTCCCGCTTCACCGATACGCTGCGTAAGCAGCGCCTCGATGTTCATGTGGATATCCTCATTATCCCTCGTGAAGCTGATTTTCCCGCTTTCTATGTCCGCAAGAATAGAGTCAAGCCCCTCGATGATCTTGTCCGCGTCGATGGGGGAGATGATGCCCTGTACGGCGAGCATTGCGGCGTGAGCCCGGCTGCCTTCTATATCCTCGGCATAAAGACGGCAGTCAAAATCGATCGAAGAATTGATCTCGTCCGTTATATCGGCGCTGTCGCTGTCAAAACGACCGGACCAGAGCTTCACTTTTTCAGCCTCCCCTGATCGCGCAGGGCGGAAACCTTCAGCGGCAGCCCGAACAGATTGATAAATCCCTCGGCGTCTGCCTGTCTGTAATCACTTTCGCCGAA
>JAGDDB010000202.1 GCA_017958265.1 Oscillospiraceae bacterium
AAGAAGACGGATTATGGATCGTGGAAGGCAAGTGGCTCGAGAGAGTGATGAGCGGAGTGAATTTCGACGACGCGGAGTCGCGCATGTATTTTGACCGTACCCTTCGCTCGGCCGGGCTGTTCGAGCGCCTGGAGGACATGGGGATAAAAGACGGAGATACCGTGTCGATATACGAGCTGGAATTCGAATACAGGCGCTGAAAGCGGACCGAGAGAAATGAGCCGGACAAAACGGTGGTTTTGCCCGGCTCAAATCGCAGGGAAATGCGCCCCGACTGTATCCGCGAGGCGGAAAGCCGGGCGCGTCTGCTTCCGCACGCGGCTCTTTTTGTAACACTTTGTTGTTGATTTTGTGCGGCGCATAATGTATTATTGGCGCATTCACAAGAAATAATAAAGATAATAATTGAGGTATATATGAAAAAACCACTGCTCAGCGCCCTTTGTTTTCTGCTCGGCGCGCTGTTGGGAGCGGTCCTTTGTCTGCTGAGCGTAACGCTGAAAATGTCTCATGAAAACAAAAACACGGTGCCGGCGGTACCCGCAGTGCCGATAAGCGCGGACGGTGAAGAAGCGGAGGAAACGGTGAGCGCGGCGTATTCGGTGCTGTCCGCCATACGCGACGGTGATTATGAGACTTTGGCCGCGTTTGTTCATCCGGAATACGGGCTGATCATCTCCCCGTATTCTACCGTAAATCTTGCTTCCAATCAGTGCTTTACGCCCGTGCGCGTCGCCTCGATAGCCAAGGACGATACGGAATATATATGGGGGACGAGGCCGGACACCGGAGAGCCGATCCAGATGACGGCTGCGGCGTATTTCTCCGGCTTCGCGTACGACTGCGATTTCATGGCCGCTCCGCTGCTGGGCGTGAACCGTATCGTAAAGAGCGGCAACGCTCTTGAAAACGTCGCCACGGTTTTCCCGGATGGAGATTTTGTGGATTTCTGCGTGCCCGGCAGCGACGAGGAAGGGCTGGAGTGGAAGATACTTCGCCTGGTGTTCGAGCCGTATGAGGACACTCTTCGCCTGACCGCCGTGATCCACAGTCAATATACAAACTGAAAAACGACAGATCGGTGCTGCTGCAAGTACTTTTTTTGCGGCAGCACCGTTTTTTTTGAAAAGCCGCACTGCATGTTTGAAAAGGAGCGGGCAATAATAATACGGCAACTGTAAGCGGCGGGGAATATGACTGACTCCGCCTAAAATCCCATTGAAAGGAAATGAATATGAAGCGGATTATCGCCGTGTTGACGGCGGCAGTACTGCTGTCGGCGCTGCTGTGCGCCTGCGCAACGGAAGGGAAACCGCCCCTCAGCACGGATATGCCCCGTGTTACGGCCAATGTGACCTCTTCTCCCGCGCCTGTTACGCCCGGTACGGAGGAAAGCAGGGGAGAGAACAGAGACGGCGGCATGTTGAACGGCGGGAGCGAAAACGGAACTCCCGGCTCGGCGGGCCCGGCATTGACTACCGAGAGACCTCGGGATACCGCG
>JAGDDB010000203.1 GCA_017958265.1 Oscillospiraceae bacterium
CGGACTTCAAGCGGATGATATTTCAGGTGATTTTCGTCCGGACGATCGCGGGCGGGCTGACGCCCGCCAAGAACGGAGAGAGGAAAAGCGCCGAAAGAGCGCCGTTTGAAGCGTGTCCTTATAGGTTCCGTCTGCTTAAATAAAGCTACGTTATTACGCTATATTTAATATTATATTATAGAAAGGGAAACGTTATGGGTAATTTCGAAAACGCAAAGGTTAAAGTCAAGCAGGGCTGGCTGCAGGGCTACACCACGGACAAACTGAAGATCTTCAAGGGCATTCCCTACGCAGCGCCCCCGGTGGGCGAGCTGCGCTTCCGTCATCCTCAGGATCCCGGCTGCTGGCGCGGAGTCCGCAAGGCGACGCAGTACGGCGCCGCCGCCGTGCAGCAGGTATCGGAGATACCCGAAATGCCCGCAAACGTCCACGGCGTGCCTCAGATGCTGGCCCCCAGCCAGTATGAGGAGGACTGCCTCTATCTCAATGTTTGGACCCCCGCCGAGACGGCCGACGCAAAGCTCCCCGTTTTTATATGGATCCACGGCGGCGGCATGGTGGCCGGCAGCGGATGCGAGGTAGTCTGCGACGGCGAGGGTTTTGCAAAGCGCCGCGACATAGTGGTCGTTACCATCAATTACCGTTTGGGCCTGATGGGCTTCTTCGCCCATCCCGACCTGACTGAGGAGGCCGGCGGCACCTCGGGCAACTATGCCCTCTATGACATGCGTCAGGCATGCCGGTGGGTCAAGGAAAACATAGCGGCCTTCGGCGGCGATCCGGAGCGCATCACCGTTGCCGGTCAGTCCGGCGGCGCCGCGGGAACGGGCGTGCTCCTCGCGTCTCCGCTTATGAAGGGCCTTATCCGGAGAGTGTCCATTGAAAGCGGTCCCATTTATTGGGGCTTCATGCAGCCCGAGCCCCGTGCGGTCATGGAGCAGCGCGGAGTGAAGTTCATGGAGCATATCGGCTGCAAGAGCATCGAGGAGCTTCGCGAGCGCGACGTATGGGAGCTGTTCGACGCCTATTCGGCCTACGGCGGAGCCGGTCCCAACGGCGGATTCAGCTTCTGCGTGGACGGTGAGTTCCTTCCCAAAAGCTACACCGAGATCATGGACGCCGGTGAATTCAATGACTTCGACGTGATGATAGGCTCCTGCGCTCAGGAATTTCCCACCGTGACCGCCGACAGATTTTCCGTAGAGCAGTATAAAGCATATCTGGAAGAAGCTTTCCCGGACAACGCAGAGAACATGAAGCGCTGGTATCCCGCGGAAAACAATATCAAGGCGGCCAAACAGGCGAGCACCATCTCATCGGACCTGATGCTCATGGGCAGCATCAAGATAGGCCAGCTCTGTCAAAAGTTCGGCCGCAATGCCTATGTATGGCTGATGAGCAAGGAGAACGAGACCGAGCGCGGCCATAACGACGGCTCTCCCCACTGTGCCGAGATGCCCTATGTGTTCGGCCGCGTGGACAAGGGCGAGCGCAATCCCTTCTTTGATTACCACTGGGTAGGCGCGGATTACGACTTTATGGAGCTTATCCAGGGCTATTGGTACGCCTTTGCCGCCGCGGGCGATCCGAACGGCGAGGGCCGGCCCGAGTGGAAACGCTACGGAAAGGATTTCGACATCTGCGAGCTGTGCAACGATACTCACATGATAGAGGGCGAGCAGCTTGAAAAGTACGCCTACTATTACGAAAAGCTTTCCGGCAGCGAGTACGCCGTGCAGCTCTTCGGGCTGCCCCGGCTGGCCCCGAAAAAATGATTTCAAAGCGTTTTCGTTCCACTGTTTGAATACGACCCGGTCCCGCGCATTCGATAAATGCGCGGGACCGCTTTATGCAGGACTTAAAACGTACATGCAGAGGTAAAAAATGACCGGGGAAAATCCGCCCGCGTTTCTCCGGACCCGGTCCCGTGAGCGCGATCCGCGCCTGTCGGCTTTCGGCCGTGTACGGCGCCGGTACGGATTGAATTTTGACAGTTGATGTGGTATAATGATCACAAAGCGATCATTATACCGAATGACGGCACTACCGCCTCGCCTCGTCGGAGCAAACTGCGCTCACACCGTTTCCGGCAGTTGCCGAAAACTCAGTATCGCTTCGCTGCTCCTCCTCCCAAAACCGGACCCGCTGCGCGGGGCTCCGGTTTTGATGGAAAAGTGTATTTTCCCGCTCGATGAAAAAAAGCCCAAGGGGATTTTTCGACGATTTACGGCAACCGGCGGCGATGCCATATACCATGTCCTGCGGACATGGTATAA
>JAGDDB010000204.1 GCA_017958265.1 Oscillospiraceae bacterium
AAGAGGTGATCTTGCCCTGAACGCCGCCGAGACCTTCCATAATAAGCTGTTTGAGCGACCAGCCGGCGCAGTAGCCGGTGAGCATGCTGAGATCGTGTATATGGATATCGGCGTTTCTGTGCGCCTTTGCTATCTCCTCGTCATATACCTCGCTGAGCCAGTAGTTGGCCGTTATGGCGCCGGAGTTTGACAGGATCAGACCGCCTACGGAATAAGTGACGGTGGAGTTTTCCTTAACGCGCCAGTCGTTCTCGCCGAGGTACTTCTCCACGGTGTTCTTGTAGTCCAGCACCGTTTCGCTGACGTTTCTGAGGCTTTCATGCTGCTTGCGGTAAAGGATATACGCCTTCGCCACGTTTTCATAGCCGGCCTGGCTGAGCACGGTCTCGACGCTGTCCTGGATATCCTCGATGGAAATGAGCTCGTCACGGATCTTCGCCTGAAAATCGGCGGTGACCTTCAGGGCGAGAAAATCGATGACGCTGTCATTGTAATTGGTGTCCGTGGCGGTAAAGGCCTTTTTCATCGCTTCGGCGATCTTGACTATGTCAAAATCAACTATGCGGCCGTCTCTTTTTATTACACGATACATGATTATGATTCTCCTTTTGTCTGATAGCGAGGACATAATAACACAAAGCACAAGATATAGTCAAGAGGAAAAAACAGAATAACTATATCTTGTGCATTTTTTTATTTCAAAACTATTTCAGTCCACGCCGCGCAGACATGCCGACGGCACGTATTTCCGCACGGCGGCAAGCATTTCGTCAAGCTCGGAGCGGCTCGGAGCGCCGCAGCCGTCCGCAAGGATATCGCCGGAGTCTTTGAAGCACTGGATAAAGTATTTTTCCGCGCCCTCTATCATGCGGCCTATGGCGTCAAAGTCCTCCGGAGTGTGCAGGCCCTTGACCGCGGTGGTCCTGAACTCATATTCGATGCGGCCCTCAAGGAGCAGGGCCGTGCTTTCAAAGATCGGCTTGAGGTCGATGGCGGTTATGCCGGCTGCCGCGGCGTAGCCCTCGGGGGAGGATTTTATATCCATGGCCGCGTAATCGACAAGCCCCTGTTCTATCATGCGGCGCAGCCCGGCGGGGTCGGAGCCGTTGGTATCGAGCTTCACGGCGAAGCCGAGCTCCTTGATGCGTTTGAGAAAGTCGGGCAGATCCCTCTGCAGCGTGGGTTCGCCTCCCGTGACCGCGACTCCGTCGAGCAGTCCTTTCCTCTTTTCAAGGAACGAAAACACTTCCTCCTGAGAAATTCGCGGGAGAGAGACGGAATCGAGAACGAGGGATGCGTTGTGGCAGAAGGGACAGCGGAAATTGCAGCCGCCGAAAAACACGGTGCAGGCCGTCCGGCCGGGAAAATCGAGCAGTGTCAGCTTTTGCAGTCCGTTTATTATCATTATGGTTCACCCGATACGGATTATACAGCTTAAGCGCCGCCTTATCAACCGCGGCGAAAAAAATAATGCCGACACGGCAAAAAAATGATATACTGTATTTGTATCGATCATCGATATATACCGCTTCGCCGAGGCGGCATCAAACCGATTTGTTCCGGAGGCATGGAATGCACGATCAGCTTACTAAAGAAGACATCAAAAAAATGCAGGAGGAGATCGACTATCGCAACCGCGTACTGCGTCCCAAAATAATGGAGGACGTGGTCACGGCGCGGAGCTACGGCGATCTCAGCGAAAATTTCGAATATAAGGCGGCAAAGCAGGAGCAGCGCAAAAACGACAGCCGTACCCGTTATCTGGAAAGAATGATAAAAACGGCCGTCGTGATAAGCGACGAGTCCGACGAAGACACAGCCGGGCTTTACGACCTGGTGGAGCTGTACTTTGAGGAGGACGACGAGCTGCAGCAGATCCGCCTGGTGACTACGCTGCGGCAGGACTCCACCAAATGGCTCATAAGCAATGTTTCGCCCCTGGGTAAGGCTGTCATGGGCCGAAAAGCGGGCGACAGAGTGAGCGTGAAGGTCAATGAGGAATACAGCTATTTCGTTCAGATACGCTCCGTGACAAAGGGCGAGGACGACGGCTCCATCGACATTCTTCCGTATTAACAACACGCTTCAAGGTGAAAGGAATGGTCTCGGATATGGGAAAACGCGCTCTTGTAACGGGCGGCTCGGGCGGCATAGGCTCGGAGATCTGCCGCGCTCTTGCCAAGGACGGCTGGGAAGTATTCGTGGGCTATCACGGCTCGCGCGAAAATGCGGAGAAGGTGGCCGCGGAAACGGGCGGCACGGCGGTATACGCCGACGTCTCAAACCCGCGTGACGTGGAAGAAATGTTTGAAAAGACCGGAGGCGTGGACCTGCTGGTAAACAACGCGGGCGTGGCGCATTACGGGCTGATAACCGATCTGAGCTTCGACGACTGGAGAGAGCTTTTCGGAGTGAACGCGGACGGAGTTTTTCTGTGCTGCCGCGCGGCGGTGCCGTATATGGTCAGAAAAAAAAGCGGATGCATCATAAACGTATCGTCCATGTGGGGACAGGTGGGCGCCTCCTGCGAATCGGCCTACAGCGCGTCGAAATCGGCCACGGTGGGTCTGACAAAGGCCCTGGCCAAGGAGCTTGCCCCGTCGGGGATCAGAGTAAACTGCATCGCTCCCGGCGTGGTGCTCACGCCGATGCTGAGCGTATTCAGCGACGAGGAGCTGGAGGAACTGAGACAGCAGACGCCCCTGAGCTTTCTCGGGGAGCCGAAGGATGTGGCCGAGCTGGCGGTCTATCTGGCGTCCGACAGGGCAAGATACATGACCGGGCAGATAATAGGCATAAACGGAGGCTTCGTAATAGTTTGAGCCCGCGCCGGGAGGACCGTGTATGAAAAGCAAATATCTTGCGGCGATCATCGCGGCGATAGCGGCTGCGGCCGGGCTGGCTCTTGTTTTCGCGCCGCGTACCGCCGTAACGGCGAAAGTGTATCTTGACGGCGAGCTCATTGCCTCCGTGGACCTTGACCGGGAAGAGGAGAGCCGCTGTTTCGACGCGGGCGAGGGCAACACCGTGCAGGTGGAAAAGGGCCGCATACGCATGCTGAGCGCGGATTGCCCGGATAAACTGTGCGTGGACATGGGCTGGAGCTCGTCTCCGTCGAAGCCCATAGTCTGTCTGCCCAACAAAGTGATGATACTCATAGAGGGCGGCGCAGGCGCGGACGCGGTTTCGGGGTAGATAAAGGTCTTCGGACTTCAGCCGGGCGGCAGCGTCCGGCCGGGTGAAAGGAGCGGTCATAGATCAAGACAAGAAAACTTGCTTTTCTCGCGCTGCTTTCGGCAGCCGCGCTGATCATCTTCACCGCGGAGGCGCAGATCCCTCCCGTGGTTCCCGTACCGGGGATCAAGCTCGGTTTGAGCAACATAATAATACTGACCGTACTTTATCTGTACGGGCCGTGGGAGGCCGCCGCGGTGATGCTGATAAAAATACTTTTCGGTTCGGCCTTTTCTTCCGTGCCGTCCGCGATAATATACAGCGCGGCGGGAGGCGCGCTCAGCCTGGCGGTGATGACGCCGCTCAGGCGCGTACTGAAAGAAAATCAACTGTGGGGCCTCAGCGCCTTCGGGGCGATGGCACACAATATCGGCCAGCTTGCCGCGGCAATGGCGGTGCTGGGCAGCCCGGGGCTTATTTGGTATCTGCCGGTGCTGCTGCTGTCCGGCACGGTGACCGGGGTGTTTACGGGCCTGTGCGCCCGGCCCGTGATCCCGCAGATCGGAAAAATAATAAACGGCGGCAAAAAATAAGCAGGACGGAGGCGGTTTTCACGCCCTTCCGGTCCTGCTTGTTTTTTGTCTTTGCCGTTTATCTTTTAGGGAGATACCAGCCGGGGTCCACCGCAACGCCGTCAAGCGTCATGCCGAAATGCAGATGGGCCACGGTCCCGGTTTCCGCAAGGGCGGTATCGCCCACGGAGCCTATCACCTCGCCTATTTTCACCGCGTCGCCCACAGATACCGCGGGCGTGGCGGCGAGGTTGGAGTATATGCTCGTCATTCCGCCGCTGTGGCGCAGTATGAGGGTAGTGCCGTACATGCCGTCGTCATATATATCGGCCACGATGCCGTCCGAGGAAGCCATTACCAGCGTGCCTATCGGGGCGGCAATGTCTATGCCCGAGTGAGTGCGCCAGTCGGCCATGGTGGCGTCATATATCAGCGCGTCAACGGAATGGGGCGTTTCCACACTGCCGGAAAGCGGCCACTGAAAGTGAAGTACGGCGGGTTCCTCGCGGGCAGACTCGGGCTCTTCGGGCGGAAGCTCGCTCAGCGTTTCGGCTGCCGGCTCGCCTGCGTCGGGCTCGGGAGTGTCGGGCAGGGCGCGCGGCGGGACGGTGAGCGCGGGCGGAGGCTCGGGAGTGTCGGAGCCGTAAAAGGGCGCCGGGGTGAAGGTGGCGGAAACGGTGTAATCGCCGGTATCGGGCAGGTCTACAAGTTCTGTGCCGCTGCGGCCGGAGGAAATTATCCGGGCGGCCGCGCCTATCACGGCCACGCAGAGGAACAGGACTATGTAGAAGCCCTTATCCCCCGTAAAGTCCACGACCCTTTTAAAAAAGGGTTTTTTCTTATTGCCTGGGTTCAAGCGGATCACCTCGTAAAAAAGACTCTGCGGTAAGTATTGCCCGCAGAGCCTTTTTTTATACTGTTATCCGATCAAACACCTTAAAAAATTTGCCGGACGGCGAAACTCACAGATTAAAGAACGCTTCCCTGCCGGGATAGCGCGCGGCGGAGTCAAGCTCCTGCTCTATCCTGAGAAGCTGATTGTATTTGGCCACCCGGTCGGTACGGGAAGGAGCGCCGGTCTTGATTTGTCCGGCATTGAGCGCCACGACGAGATCGGCGATGGTGGTGTCCTCCGTCTCGCCGCTGCGGTGGCTGACCACGGCGGTGTAACCGGCGCGGTTGGCCATCTGTATGGCCTCTATGGTTTCGCTGAGAGTGCCTATCTGATTGAGCTTGATAAGAACGGAATTGCATACGCCCAGCTCTATGCCCTTTTTGATGCGCTCCACATTGGTAACGAACAGATCGTCGCCCACCAGCTGCACCTTGCGTCCGAGAGCGTCGGTCAGCAGCTTCCAGCCGTCCCAGTCGTCTTCTGCCATGCCGTCCTCAATGGAAATGATGGGATATTTTTCCGCAAAGCCCACGTACATATCGACCATCTCGCGGGGAGTCATCACCGTGCCGCGCTTAGGCAGATGATAGCACCCGTCCTCTTTGCTGAACCAATCGGACACGGCGCCGTCGATGGCGAGCATGAAATCGTCATAGGGCTTGTATCCGGCCTTTTCTATGGCCGCGACCAGGGCTTTGAGCGCGTCCTCGTCGCTGTCGAGGTTGGGAGCATAGCCGCCCTCGTCGCCTACGCCGGAGGAGGGCACGACCTTTTTCAGCGTATGGAAGACCTCGGCGCACATGCGCAGAGCCTCTCTCCAGCTTTTCGCGCCGACGGGCATTATCATGAATTCCTGGATATCCACGTTGCTTCCGGTGGCATGGGCGCCGCCGTTGAGCACGTTCATCATGGGCACGGGCAGGGTGCGCGCGTTCACTCCGCCTATATAATTGTAAAGAGGCAGCTCCAGGGAGGCGGCCGCCGCCTTGGCGCAGGCAAGAGATACGCCGAGTATCGCGTTGGCGCCGAAGCGGGATTTGTTGGCGGTGCCGTCCAGCTCGCACAGCAGGCTGTCGATGGCGGGCTGCTCGGCCGCGTTGAGACCGATGACGGCGTCGGCTATCTCGCCGTTCACCGCCTCCACGGCCTGAAGAACGCCTTTGCCGAGATAGCGGCTCTTGTCGCCGTCACGCTTTTCGCAGGCTTCGTAAACGCCTGTGGAAGCGCCGGAAGGCACTGCGGCGCGGCCCATCGTGCCGTCGTCGAGATAAACCTCTACCTCCACGGTGGGATTGCCGCGGGAGTCGAGTATTTCGCGCCCGAGAACGTCGGTGATTTCCAGAAATCTGCTCATGTCATTATACCTCTCTTTGATTATATGATCAGGCTGTCGCCCGACATCTCCGTCGGTTTTTCCAGCCCCATGAGATACAGTATCGTCGGTGCGATATCGCACAGGCGCCCGTCGCGCAGGCTCACATCGGCGCCGCGGATTATAAAGGGCACCTTATTGGTGGTATGAGCGGTATGCGGGGAATTGTCGTCGGAGAGCATCCGCTCGGCGTTGCCGTGATCGGCGGTTATTATCGCAATGCCGCCCATTTCCTCGGCGGCGGCCACGGTCATGCCCACGCATTTGTCCACGGTCTCCACGGCCTTTATCACCGCTTCCCATACGCCGGTGTGGCCGACCATATCGCAGTTGGCGTAGTTGACCACAACGAGATCGTATTTGCCGCTCCTTATGCGCGAACAGACTTCGGCGCAGACCTCGTTGGCCCGCATCTCGGGTATGAGATCGTAGGTCTCATACTCCTTGGGCGAAGGAATGAGCACCCTGTCCTCGCCCTCGAAGACCGCCTCCCTCACGCCGTTGAAGAAAAAGGTCACGTGCGCGTATTTTTCCGTTTCCGCTATCCTGAGCTGGGTCATGCCCATGCCGCTGAGATATTCGCCCAGAGTGTTTTCGGGAAACTCGGGCGGGAACGCCACGCTTACGTTGGGTATATCCTCGGCGTACTGCGTAAGGCAGACGAAGTCTACGGGGAAAAAGCCCTTTTTGCGCTCGAAGCCGTCGAAATCCGGCGTGACGAAAGCGCGTGTCAGCTCTCTGGCGCGGTCGGGGCGGAAATTCATGAAGAAAACCGTGTCGCCCGGCTGCACGGTGCCGTCGCGGTCGCAGATCACCGGCTCGATAAATTCGTCGGTCACGTCGGCGGCGTAAGAATTTTCCACCGCCTTGACGGGATCGGGCTCGAACACGCCCTCGCCGAGGACGATGTTGTTGTACGCTTTTTCCACGCGGTTCCAGCGCTTGTCTCTGTCCATGGCGTAAAAGCGGCCCTCAACGGTCGCCACGGCGCCGAGACCGATCTCGCGGCACTTATCCACGCATAAGCGCATATAATCCTTCCCGGAGGTGGGAGAGGAATCGCGGCCGTCGGTGAAGCAGTGTATCCATGCCGTTTTCACGCCTCTGTCCTTAAGCAGCTTCAAAAGGGCCCATACGTGGGCTATATCGCTGTGTACGCCCACGTCCGACAGCAGCACGAAGATATGCGCTCTGCCTCTGCAGCCGGAGGCGGCCGCGGTCAGAACGGGATTTTCGAAAAAGCTGCCGTCGGCTATGGAGTTGCTTATGCGCAGCAGGCTTTGATATACCACGCGCCCCGCGCCGATATTGGTATGGCCCACCTCGCTGTTGCCCATGGTGCCCTCGGGCAGTCCCACATACGGCCCGGAGGCCTCAAGCGTGCTGTGGGGGCAGCTGCTCCAGAGTGCGTCGAAATTCGGTGTGGCGGCGGCTCTGACCGCGTTGCCGCGTCCGCTGTCCGACAGGCCGAAGCCGTCCATAATTATAAGCGTTACAGGTGTTTTCATTGCTCGGAAGCTCTCACTATCTCATAAAAATCTTTCGCATTCAGGGAAGCGCCGCCTATAA
>JAGDDB010000205.1 GCA_017958265.1 Oscillospiraceae bacterium
AACGGCGCTCTTTCGGCGCTTTTCGTCTCTCCGCTCTTGTTGGACTTCAAAAAACGCCCCTTGCGGATCACGGCCGAAACCGTTCCCGCAAGGGGCGCTGACTTATCCGCGTGTCTGCCGCGGAGGGCAAAGTGCCCGGTCATATGCCGTTCCTTTTCCCGAAACGATATTTTCTTTTTTCAGAGTATGCTTTCGTTCTTTTTCTGACGGCGCATGAGCATACCTATCTCCGTATTCGGATCGGAGTTTTCATACAGTATGCGGTAGGCCGACGCGGTTATCGGCATGCTGACCCCCGCGCTCCTGCCCATCTCGTAGGCAGCCATGGCGGCGTAATAGCCCTCTACCACGGCTCCGACCTCGTCCATCGCCTGTTTTGCCGTACTGCCTTTGCCTATCAGTATTCCCGCGCGGCGGTTGCGGGAATGCATCGAGGTACAGGTAACGATAAGGTCGCCTATGCCGGCAAGGCCCATGAAGGTCTCCTGCGACGCTCCGAAGCGCGTTCCGAGACGGGCTATCTCGGCTATGCCGCGGGTCATGAGAAGGGCTTTGGAATTGTCTCCGAGCCCGAGGCCGTCGCAAATCCCGGCGCAGAGGGCGACTATGTTTTTCAGCGCCCCGCACAGCTCCACTCCCGTCACATCGGCCGAGGTATAGATGCGCAGCCTGTCGTTCATGAAAACGTCCTGCAGCAGTTCGGCTCTTTTGCCGTTTCCGTCGGCGACAACGCAGCCCGTAGGCTGCTCCACGGCGACCTCTTCGGCATGGCTTGGGCCGGAGATAACGGCTGTCTCTCTCCCCGTCTCCTGCCGTATGATCTCGGACATCCGCAGATATGTGCCCTTTTCGATCCCCTTTGCGGCGGATATCAGCATTGTATTTCCGCTCAGCAGCGGCTCAAGCTTTGCCGCCGTTTCTCTTACCGCGAAGGACGGTACAGCGATAACGGCAAGCTCCGCGCCGCTCACGCAGCTCAGGTCGTCCGAAAAGCCCAGCTCTGCCGGAAGACTCACACCGGGGAGACGCGGATTGGTGCGCTCGGTCCTCAGGCGCTCATTTTGAGCGGAGCTGTGAGACCACAAGACTACCTCATGTCCGTTTTTTACAAGCACGAGCGACAGTGCCGTGCCCCATCCTCCGCTGCCTATAACCGCTATTTTCATCGATCAGTTTCCTTATATTATGTATCGGTCAGCCGTTCGCCTCTCAGGCCGCCGGCATTATTTTTGCTATATCTTTGCTGTATTCAATTCGCCAATGATCTCCGCTTGCCGTTTTTGTTTCCAGGGAGCTGACCTCCCCGTCGGCCGCGTTCGGAAGGACCTCGGCAAGCATGCTTTCGTACTTCTCCGGCTCCAACAGCGAGAGGAACGCCCCCGCGAAGGAAGCCATATACGCCTCCACAAGATCGTCGTCGTACATTCTGCGGACATACAGGCTCGTCACGCCGTCGTCGGCGAGATCGGCGAATACGGCGATCTCAAGGTCCTCTATCTGGAACAGATAGAGCCTTTCCTTGTTTCCGCTGATTCCCGGCACCTCAAAGCTGTCCGCGTCGGTTTTTTTCAGTTCAAATATCTTTTCCCCGCTCTCGTCATAGCCCACAAGGAAGCTTATAAGGGCAAGGATATCGTCCGCGCTCATGCTGCCGGGAAGGCTTGCCCGGGTGGGCAGGTCCGGCTTTTCGACGGCGCCGCCGTCGGTCCCGCCGCCCCGTGCCGCGCATCCGGCGGCCGTCAGCAGTGCCGCCGTGACAAGCAGCAGAGCGAGCATTCTTTTTATCATATCTGTTACCTCTTAAGCAGACGAACTCGGGGCCGGATCGGGCCGATACTTCGCCGAAGACCTTGAAAATACGGGACCATTCCCCGCCGGGTCACGTCTGCTTATGCTGCGACTGTACCGAAGCCTTCCCGCTCCCGCAATACGGGAACGGGAAGGCTTGCGGTTTGCCGTGTTACTTCGCGTCGGCTTTTATGACCAGGCTCTTGCCGCCGTCATAGAGTCCCCACGCGCCGTGTCCGCTTCCGCGGGCCGTCATGCCGTCGTTGAACCAGAAGAAGGTCGGGCTCGCGCCGAGAGAGGTCGCAAGCGACTCGGTAGCGTCAAGCTCCAGCGCGCTGCGAACGCCGTTGACCGCGCGTACTCTTATGAAGCACTCGTATCCTACCGGCATATTCTCGAAGGTAAAGCTTCTCTTCTTAAAGGCGTCGGTGCCGGCCTGCACCGTGTAGATCCTGTTCGCGCCGCTGGTCTGCACGCCCATGCCGAAGCCCTCCATGACGGGAACGACGGTATGGTTGTAAACGCTGTAGCTGTGCGCGACGTAGTTGCAGCTGTCCGCATCGCCCAGATCGACCTTGCCGCCGGGCGCATCGGTGATCGCAAAGGACTGGATCGCGCCGCCGTGGGCAAAGGCCAGCTGATAGGCGATGATCGGCGTATTGCCGTCGTCGGCGGGAGCGTCCCAGGTAACGGTCACGTTCTTCCTGCCGGCCACGCTGCCCTCGCTGATCTTCACCTTGACGTTGCGCGGAGCCGAAGGCAGCCATGCGCTGTCCGTACCCTCGGAAGAGGGATCGAGCGGATTTTCCGGCGCCTCCGTTTCGTCGTCCATCACGATGACGTAGTTAAAGCCGCTGGAACCTCTCAGCAGGCACCACTGCTTGGGTGACATCTTCTCCGCGGATGCGATCTCGGTATATCCCTCGATGCTCGTCGGCGCGGGCAGAGTGCCGTAGCTGCTTGTAAACAGGCCGAATACATACGCGCCCTCCTGGATCGTGAAAGCGTCCAGCGCAGGATCGTAGGTACCGGCGGCCAAAGGCCAGGTCCCCACGGGGTAAGCGTCCGAAAGCTCCTTGGGAGCGTTCACGGAAGGCGCCGAGAAGAACATCGAGCTCACGTCGACGTCGGCAACGCTCGTGTCGACCGTGGTCTCTCCGGTCACGCCTATGTGCGCGCTCTTGTAGACGGACGCCGCTCTTCCGTTCTCGGTGAGCGTAGCTCCGCTGATGAGCTGTATCTGGTGGTTCATGCGGTTATAGAAGCTGTAGTTGCCGTAGATCCTGACCGAGGCCAGGTCTCCGCCGGCCACGACCGGATTGAGCGTATAATACAGTCCGCCCTGGCCGCTGCCGCCGGTGCTGGGAGGCGTTACCGTGGCGCGAAGCGCGTCTTTGTTATGAACGTTCTGGTAATCAAACATCGCCTGAGCCATGCCCGGTGATATGACTACGAAGTTTATCGCGCCTGTATCCAGCATACCGCCGTAGGCCGAGCCTCCGCCGATGATGCTGCCGCTGCCGGAGAGCCTCGCCTGAGTCCAGAAGAAGGGCTCGCCGCCGTAAGCGGTGTTGCCGGTGGAACTGCCCGCCCAAATGGTGATCGTGCTTTCCTCGGGACGGAAGCCCATTTCAACATGGTACGGCACCCACATATCCTTAGTGCGCGGATCGCCGTCCCACTTGGCGGGATCCCAGCCGGGGAGCCTTTCCTCTTCCTCGCGGAAGAATATCAGGACGTGGTCCTGCTCACGACCCTTATACTGATGGTCGTCCACCTCGGTGCTTATATGGCCGAGGTTGCGTATGCACATCCTTATGGCTCTGCCGATCACATTGTTTACCTGGTTGCCCGCACCGGCATTCGAGCCTTCGCCGCCCGATATGCCGAGCTCCTCTCCCAGAGGACCGTTTACCATGATATGCAGAGTGCTGTCGCTGCCCGTGCCCAGACCGTGATACCACATCTTATCGAAGTCCCATCCGCTGGAGAGAAGCTCCATTGCGGAGAGTATCACGGGGAAGTGCTCGGGCTTGGCGCCGGCCATGACCGCGTTGATGGCTATCTTTTCTACGGTCATTGCGCCGCCCTGGAATTTGAGCCATCCGATAACGTCGTCGGGATGTTTCCCGCGCTCGGAGCCGGCAAGCATTTCTTTCACAAGCTCGTCGGTAGGAGGCACCAAAGGCAGGCCGTCTCCGAAGTTACCGTAAAATCCCAGGCCGTCATTCGTACCGACGCGTTCCAGATCGGGCCCGTAGCCGGATCCCGCGTCCATCATGGCGATCCTGTCGAAAATCTGCTGAGCTTCCGCAAAGCTGCTCGCTTCGATCTCTATATAGCGATCGTTGCCGAAGCCCTCCATGGTATCGTAATAAGTAAGGGGCCGAGGATTGCGTTCTTCCTCCGTAAGAGGCGCGGTAAGGGCTATCTCCGCCTGCTCAAGAGCAGTCAGATCGGCCACGCCCGCGTACTCCATACGCGCCCTGTCGGGATAATCGGTCGTGTTGAGTACGTTTTCTTTGAGGTAATCCATTGCCTGACGGCCGGGTCTGTTGTTCTGGCTGGTATACATCTCCGCCGTGGCCATCAGCGAGTGATCCATGATCACCCGGCGTGCGTTGGTCATGCCGTTGGCTCTGAAGCCCTGGTTCTGTATGCGATGGAAAAGCGAGGTAGTCATGTAGGCTGCCGGTATGCCGCGGGATTCTATGTTTTTCATATGGATGGAACTCCACCACGCGCAGCAGTTTCAATCGCCCACCCCGAGTATCATCGCATCGACTTTATCCTTCCAGGTGTCGTAGACCACTTCCGCCCTGATGTTCCAGGCGTGGCCCACGGCGGGGATATATTGGGGATCTGCGGGAAGCTCCGAGCCGAGGCCCGCCGCTTCGGGATCGGGAATGACGAGCTCAACGGTAAGACCGGGGTGCTCTTTTTCCCATTTTTCCTTGAGCATTTCCGCTATCGCATAAGGCGGCTCCGCGTCAAGGGGTTTGTAGTACCACGCCACGCCGAGACGCAGTGTGCGCTCGCCCGTGCCGTTAAGGATATCTATAACGGGCTGGCGGTCTGCAAGCGGCGTATCCTGACGCGGTTCGACCGTGCCGAGGGGGTTGAGGAATCTGTACGTATGCATTCCCGATGATCTCAGAGGGATCACCAGCAGCGCAAGTACGGCCAGCGCCACAACGATACCCGAGGCGATCAGGATCGTTTTTTTCTTCATTGATTGTCCTCCCTGCCGATCCGGACTCAGTTCTCCAGCGCCCACGCGCCGCGGCCGCTGATGCCGTAATCCAGATCGTAAGTGTTTTTCTTCTGAGATGTGCCCTCGCCGATCACGCGGACGGCGTTGCGGATATCGCTGATCGCACGCACGGCGAAGGTATATTCACCGTCGGGATCCAGGCCGCTGAAGGTATAGCTCATTTGTCCTGACGGCACGTCCACCCAGGCCGGCGCCGTCTCACGGCCGCTGTCGGTAAAGGGCACGGCCTCGGCAGGTATCTTCGAGCCTGCCGCCGCGGCGGGAGTCGGGATAGTTACGTTTATCACGGGCGTCTCTCCCTCGGGATTGAACGCGCCGCCTGCCGCGCCGCCGGTGCAGGTCACCTGATAGCCCGTCACCGTGCCGCCGCCGCTGCTGACTGGAGCTTCCCATGTCAGCTCGGCGCTGTCGCCGCTGCGTGTCACGGCGAAATTCTGCGGCGTGCCGGGAGCTACCGCGTCGCGCGCTGTCTCGGTAAGTACCGCTCCGCCTATCAGAGCGGAACGAAATCCCTTCGTGCCGTAAATACCGTTGGTATCCTTATACAGTCTCGCGCTGTCCGGATCGCCGACTATCACGGGCCACAGCAGATAGCGGCTGTAAAGCTTCTGGTTGCCGTTGCCGGCGTCCAGCAGATAATCGAGCAGCATCTGCTTGTTTTCGATCCCGTTCTGCGATCTGGACAGGTCCGCCACGTTCCTCGGAATGGTGGCGACGCCTATCGAGCTGCTGTTTTCATTTCTTATGTTTCTGAGTATATTTTGGGGATTGAAGGCGGAGTTGACGCCGCCCATGGCTGCGTACATGGTCTGGGAAGAGTAGCCGTGAAGGGTCACGGTATTCTGATCCCTGTCGAAGCCGAGCATCTCATTGTGCCCTTCCCAGCCTTCGGGCAGGAGCTTCGGCTCCTCTCCGAACACGGTCAGAGCGTGGTCGTTCTGACGGCCCGAACGGGCGGTGCCGTCGGTAACATGCGTTCTGTTCTGGCCTATATTGCGTATACACAGCCTTATTGCGCGGCCTATGCCGTTGTTGGCTTCGTTGCCGCTGCCGAGGTAACCCCACTGTCCCGAAATACCGAGCTCGGGAACTATGGGTCCGCTTACGATGACCATCATGGTGTAATTATCGCTGGATGTGAGCGAATGATAAAGCAGG
>JAGDDB010000020.1 GCA_017958265.1 Oscillospiraceae bacterium
CTCCGACGAGCTTCTTTCCGAAGCCGGGATAAACAAAAACGACGCCCTCGCCATGGTGAACTATGCGCAGGGCGAAAACGAAAGGGCGCTTTCTGCCGCCTCCGGAGACACCGCATACAAAACCGCGATGACCATGCTGCAGGGCGGCATTATGCCCTCCGCCGCGCTGCTGAGCGCCGCGGGGATAAGCCGGCAGGACGCCGAGAGCATCGTATCCGCGGTGACGGCCGCCGCCAGGACGACGGATCCGAACGCCTACAAGACCGCGATGACCATGCTGCAAAGCGGGCGCATGCCCTCCGACGAGCTTCTTGCCGAAGCCGGGATAAGCCGGCAGGACGCCCTCAGCCTCGCCTCCGTGGGGCAGACGGCGGTAAAACAGAGCTCGGCGGGAACGGCAAAGACTTCGTATAACAAAACGCAGGCGGAGGCCGCCCTTGCCGCCGCCCTGAACGGCGACATGAGCGGGCCCGTCAGACAGATAGTGGAGGGCTGGTACGGCCTGCCCCTCGAAACGGTGATCGCCGGCTCCGCGCCGCAGGTGAAATACACGCAGGCCCAGGCCGAAACCGCGCTCACCGCCGCGCTGGGCGGCAACATGAGCGAGCCCGTCAGGCAGATAGTTGAGGGCTGGTACGGTCTGCCCCTCGAAACCGTACTGAGCATTTATTCCGGGGATACGTCCGCGGGAGGCGGCAGCGAGCCGTATTCCGCCGCCGCGCCGGTCAATACTTCCTCCGCATATACTCCGACGCCTCCGGAGGAAAGCCTCGATTATGACGCCGACTCGGGCATATTCCGCTGGAACGGCGGAATATACACCGACATCAAAAATCTTATAGAAGCCATGGAAGACGCAAGGCTGAGCGAGAAGACGGAGCAGGTGCTTGAAAAGAAATTCGCCTCTCTCGGCTGGCCGCAGACGAAAATAAAGTGAGGGCCGAGCAATGGCGATAAGTACACCATACGCCGACGCCTTGAAAAACCGGCTGAACGGCGCTCCGGCAAAACAGAATTATAAGGCCGCCCTGCGGGGCGAAATGACCGATACGGGCACGGGGGCGAAAAACGCCCCCGTAACCGTGTCATACAACGGCGCTCCCGCGAAACAGAATTACAAGACCGTGGAGACGGCCAAGGCGGACACTCCGTATTCCGCTGCCCTCGCCGATCTGAGCGCCGGCAGGGGCAGCGAGCGCCGCGGCGGAGGCGGCAGCTTCGGCATGAGCCCGGCGCTTGACGAATTCCGCGGCATGAACGCGGCGACCGTCAAGACGGATATCGGCATGACCGATGAGCAAAAGAAGAACGAAAAAAACAGGCTGCTCGAAAACATGAACAGCCTGACCTCATCAATAAACACTCTCATGACCGCGCAGAGCCGCGGCGTGAACGTATCGGACGCGCTCAGCGCCCGCCGCGCGGAGCTCGACGCGGCGCAGAAGGAATATGACCGTATCGCCCGCAGCGGCTTGCACAGCCGCGCAAACGAGCTGCAATGGCAAATCGACGACGCGCGGAAGACGGTCGACGGCATTAAAAGCCGCCTGCCCTCGACAGACGCCCAATGGAGAAGCGCCGCGAGCGACATAAAGAGCGGGAACGGAGGAGCATTTTCCGCCGCCGGCAGCGAGCTCACGCGGGCTCAAAACGAACTGAGGGAAGCAAAGGAAGACAAGAAGCTGCTCGATTACGTTAACAAATACGATGCGAAGACTTCAAAAACGAGAAAGGATACCTTCGGCGGCCAGTTCGGAGCGAACTACACGCTCGGTCGGCTTACCCAAGACAGCAGCCTTGCCTGGGACAAATATCTGTCCGAGCCCGACGAACGGAACAGAGTGCGGGCCGAAGTGATAAGCAGGCTTGTTGATCAGATGAGGGAGAACAACGTTGAAGCCCTCGACGACGAAAACGTAAAATTGCCGTGGCTGTCGAAGGACCTGGCGAATTATCTCCCCCAGCTCATTGATCAGCTGGAGTATGAGGCCGCGGGCGCAGTCGCCGGGGGGCTGGGCGGCTCCGTGATACCCGGAGTAGGAACGGCGGCGGGAATGAAGGCCGGAGCGATTGCCGGCAGCGGTCTGTATTCCTACAAGACCATGCGCGGCGCGGCGTTCAGAGAACTTAAAGAGCTCGGCGTCCCGGAAGACCGGGCAAGAAAAGCCGCCTCCGACGAGGCGGTCATATCCTCAATGATCGAAATGGCCGACACGGGCCTCGACCTGGCTACGCTGGGTACCGGCAAGATCCTCGGCGCTTTCGGAAAAAAAGGAATAAAACAGGTAGCCGGCAAGGCGGTGAGCGAGTGGGCCGGGAATACGGCCTTCCGCAAATTCCTCGTGGGCCTCGGCAAATACGGGATAAACATACTCGGCGAAACCGCCGAGGAAGCCCTGCAGGAAGCCGTGAGCATAGCCAATCAGAGACGCGCCCGTACCGGCAGGTGGGACCTTTTGCAAGGCTCGGCCGACGTATTGAAAAACGCGGTTACGGGCGAGGATCCCGAGAGCCTGCAGAGGATAGCCGGCGCGGGAAAAGGCGGCGCGCGCATAGCCGCCATGCTGGGCGGCGGTACGATGCTGACGACCGGCCTCGGCGAGAACGTCATGAACGGCGGGAGGAACATCACGGCCGGAAACGGGCAGATCGAGGGCGAAAACGGGCAGATCAAGGCCGGGAACGGGCAGATCGAGAACGAAAACGGGCAGATCGAGAACGAAAACGGGCAGATCGCGGCCTCCATGCAGGAGACAGCGGGAAATAAAAAGACCGCGACCATCATAAACCATTTGCGCGCAAACGCCGCAGAGCTAAAAAAAATGGCCCCGGTTGTAACTATTTCCGGGAACGAGTTGCCAAAAGCAGAAAAGGCGACAGATCGCGCTATGGCGTTTTTGAAAAGCATCGGGAACAAAGTATTTCGTCCCGGGCTCGGAGACGTTCTGTTTTCTTACTCAAAAATCAAGACCTCGCTTGTCGGTCACGGGGCGAGCCAGGCAAAGATTGAAACCATTGCGGCAGTCCCGGCCGTGATCCAGCAAGGGAAAGAATTGTCGCATATTGAAAATTACGAGAACAGAGGGTATGACACTTACCTGTTCGGCGCGCCTGTGACATACAGGGGCGAGCCGGTCCTGATCGGCGTTGTCGTCGCAAAGGATCAGCAGAGCGGGCGCTATTACGTCCATGAGGTCACGGACGACAAGGGAAATATTATCATGAAAAGCGAGGGCCCGGAAAGCAATGCCGACAGGCCACTCGCCGTAGCGGGCGCACCTGTAATACTTTCCGACCCCTCAAGCGATACTATACCACAGCAAAATCAGACCGTCAACACCTCCGAGGATGCAGCGGGCGGGCAGAATACGGAAGCAGTATTCAGCACATAGACAAACGGCACGGCGTCAACGGAAAGGCCGATCAAAGCATGGCCGACATCAACGACATTGCCCGCATGGGATTTGTGCTGGATCGTTTTACGGACGCGCAGATCATACCGAGATCAAGCCTCGATGATGATACCGCAAAATTAACAAGAGCGTGGAATAACAGTGATAACTTTTTAGCTCCTTTGGTGCGTTTTTCCATGCCCGTAAACGGCACATATTATGTAGTGGAGGCAGTGCCGGACAGCAAATCAAAAGTCATGACCGTTATAACGGCTTATATGAAATCAGGCGCAAAAAAAGACAGCAACCTCAATCAAGTGCTGAACCTGCCGGGAGACCCGACCAGCAGCTTAACGCCCGAAGCGCACCTTGATTCTGTTGGTGCTGTCAGCGGCAATATACCACAGCCCGGCGAAACTGTCAACACCCCCTCCGAAGTCGCAGTGGGCGCGCCTCATTTTTCGTCGTGCCTGTCAAACAGCGCGCCGTTCAGCGCCGATATGTCGCCGAGGCGCAGCGTCTCGCCCGTGCTCAGCGTCAGCGTTCCGGCGGACAGATCCACCCTCTCGACCGCGCCGCACGCCTCCGCGTAGCTCCCTCCGGCCTTTTTTTCGTCCGGGACAAAATACGTTATCTTCACCTCCGGCCTGCTTTCCGCCTCGGCTTCCAGGCGGCCGAGGCGTCTGTCAAGCTCCTCGCGGGCATCCTCCTCCAAAAGTTTGCGTCCGTCGGTGCGCCGCGCCGTCTCGCCGATCTTTTCGCCGTAGCCCGTCAGCGCGGCAAAGGGCGCGAACTGTCCCGCCCTGTCCCTCATGCTCATCTTCGCTCTCAAAGGCGAAACATGATGGGGCAGGTTTATTATATCGTCGTAACGTCCTTTTCCCGATCCGTTCACGGCTATGCCTTATGGCCGCCCACCTGCCCGTTGCGCCGGGCTGCGGTGGCCCCTTCCTGCAGATCCATGCCCTTGAGCAGGGCGTTCCTGCCGTATTTTTTCTTGATGTCGATTATGGCCTTCTGCCGGCGCTTTTCCCGCTCCAGCTCAACATTCTCGGCGGCTCTTTCCCGCTCTTCCCTCTCGGCGTCTCCGAACAGATCGAGCTGCTTCGGCCCCTCGTCGCCGCTTTCATCCTCGCGGCGCACGTGATTTGCCGTTACGTACATGCGCCTGACGAGCAGCTCCCTGTCGGTTATGCGCTCGAACAGCTCCGTTACGGCCTCGATGATCAGCCTTGACGAGGATGTGCGTCTGCCGAGATTTATCGAGCCGTGCGCCTCCTTGGGCACACGGCGGCCATAGCGGTCCTTGACCACTATGCCCTTATAGCGTCTGTTTCGTTCTTCGTCGGTAATGTTTTCGGTATCGTATCCCACCGTCAGCACCATCTGATCTGCCGTGAGCTCCTTATCCACCAGCTCCAGCGCGAGCATATCCGCCATTTCTCTTACAACGAGCCGCGCTTTTTCAAATTCATAGGGCTGCTGCAGCACCTGACCGGAGTTTAAGCTGCTGTTTTCGGGCCTGTATGCCTTGATGGCTTCCATCGTGCAGGGCTCCCAGCCCCAGGCGTGGTCTATAAGCAGCTCGGCGTTCACGCCGAAAAGCATATACAGCAGTTCCTCGTTTTCTACCGAGCAGCGCGCCACGTCGCCCATCGTATACATGCCGTTTGCGGCAAGCCTTGAAGCGTAGCCCTTGCCCACGCGCCAGAAATCCGTAATGGGCCGGTGGTCCCACAGTCTGCGCCGGTAGCTCATTTCATCAAGCTGCGCTATACGCACGCCGTCTTTGTCGGCCTTGATGTGCTTGGCGTCAATATCCATCGCTATCTTGGCAAGATACAGGTTCGTCCCTATGCCCGCCGTTGCGGTTATGCCCGTTTCCTTCAAAACGGCATGTATCAGCATCATGGCCAGCTCCCTCGGGCTGAGACCGTAGGTTTTCAGATATGCGCCCGCGTCGATGAAAACCTCGTCCACGGAATAGACGTGTATGTCTTCCGGGGCTATATAGCGCAGATAAATATCGTAAATACCGGCGCTTACGCTCATATAATGCGCCATCTGCGGCGGCGCGACGATATAGCCGAGTTCTTTGCCGGGATCCGCCGCCAATTCGGAGGCAAGATACGCTTTGTCCGTAAAAACGCCGCCCGGGGCGTCTTTTCGTCTCTGCGCGTTTACCTGCCTCACCTTCTGCGTTACCTCGAAAAGGCGCGCCCTGCCCGGGATGCCGTGAGCCTTCAGCGAGGGGGACACGGCAAGACATATCGTTTTCTCCGTGCGGCTCTCATCGGCCACCACGAGATTTGCGTCCAGCGGGTCAAGTCCGCGCTCAACGCACTCCACCGAGGCATAGAACGATTTCAGATCTATGGCGATATACGTTTTTTCCTGCATGTCCTCCCTCCTTTCCGTCAGCCGTTCAGCCTTTTCCGCACTTCCCGCCACCCGGGCATATATGAGTCCAACAGGGCTTTGAAGCACGCTCCGTGATCGGCCTGTTTCAGATGCGCCAGCTCATGCACGATAACATAGTCCAGGCATTCCGCGTCCTTCTGCGCCAGCAGAAGATTTATCCTTATTTTCCCCGTCGCCGTGCTGCAGCTGCCCCAGCGGGTCTTCATATCCCGGATCTGCCACGCGCTGCAGCGCAGTCCCGTTCGCTCTTCCCAATACGGCATGCGTCGGGCGATCCGTTCGGAGAGTTTTTCCCGGTACCAGGCTTTCAGCGCCTCGGCCGTTTTCTCCGGCGTTATCTCGCCGCTCAGGGATACCATCAGCTCATCCCCCGCCTCCGTTACGCAGGTCCGCTCGCCCTTTTCCGCGCGCAGCCGCAGCGGCCTGCCCCATATATACCGTATCGCGCCGTTTTCATATCCGGCTTTTTCCGCGCGCGTCCTTTCCCGAAGCTCCGCGCGGCGCTGTGTGATCCACTGCGCCCGGCTGCGGGCAAAGGCGCTTATCATCTGCGTGCTGACAAACAGCGGCGCCGTTATCTTTACTTCCCCGTCGGGAGGCTTTACGTAAAGATGCAGGTTTTTTATATTCTTCCTCGTTACGGTTATACGTATCCCGTCGATCTCGATACAGCTCATAATATTACTCACGGCAGGCCAGCTGCCAAAAGGCCACGGCGCTCGCCGCCGCCACGTTGAGCGAGTCCACTCCGTGCGACATGGGTATGCGCACGCAGTAATCGCATTCGGCTATCGTCCGCTCCGAAAGGCCGTCCCCTTCGCTGCCCAGCACTATGGCGAGCTTTTTCTCCGCGTTCAGCGCCCCCTCGCACAGGCTGACGCTGTCCCCGCGCAGGGCCATTGCCGCGGTACTGAAGCCCATGCTTTTCAGCCGTTCCATTCCCCGGTCGGGCCAATCCTCCGGCTTTTCGCCCAAATATGTCCACGGTATCTGGAAAACCGTGCCCATGCTCACCCTCGCGGCGCGGCGGTACAGCGGGTCGGCGCAGCCGGGCGTGAGCAGTACCGCGTCCATATTAAGCGCCGCGGCGCTGCGGAATATGGCGCCGAGATTGGTGGGATTCATCACGTTCTCCAAAAGAGCTATGCGCGCCGCTCCGCGGCAGATATCCTCCGCGGCGGGCAGCGGCCTGCGGCGCATGGCGCACAGCACGCCGCGGGTCAGGCGAAAGCCCGTCAGCATGGTAAGCAGCTCGGGCTCGGCCGTATAGAGCGGTATCTCTCCGCATCTTTCCACTATTCCCGCGGCCTGTCCCTCTATGTGTCTGCGCTCCATGAGCAGGGATATGGGCTCGTAGCCGGCGTCCAGCGCCCGCGATATGACGTTCGGGCTCTCGGCGATGAATATCCCGCCCGCTTTGCCCATAAAGCTGTTAAGCTCCCTCTCGTTGAGGCGGGCGTACGGGTCCAGCTCCGGCGCGCCGAAATCGCTTATCTCGATGATATTGCTTTTTTTCTCACTGTCCATATCGGTCACCTTAAGGAAACCTTGTTCTTGATGGCGAGGTTTGTCTACAGCCAGACGCCGGGCGGAGAAATCCGTCCCGGCGTCTGTTTTATGCCGTTACTCCTTGATCTCGATGTTGCCGAAGCACTTGCCGCAGATGTTGCAGCGCTTTTTCGGATCGAAGCGGCAGAAGCGCACGTTGTCGCCCATGTAGACGTAGGTCTTGCTGCTCTGGAAGAAGCTGTTTCCGGGCTTGCTTCCTTCTCTCTCAACTATGGTGCCCCATGTGCCGGACATAAACGCCGCCTGGAAAAGGACGGGCTTTTTCATATTGCGGAACTTTATGGGGCAGTGCCATACGTTGGCAGGTATGCGCACCACCGTGGGCTTTGTGATGAGCTTTGTTTCCATATGCTGAGGATCGTCGCCGAAGGACATTTCGATCTCGGCGTCGAAATCAAAAATATTCATCGGGTCTGCGCCCATGAAGAATATGTATTCCTCCGCGCCCTGGTGGAAGTGAGTGTCTTCGGTATCGTTCGCGCCGGCGAAGATCTGGAAGCCCACATGATAGGTGGCATCCTCCATATAGGTCTCGCCGCGGAAATACGCCTGCGGCGACGGGCACCAGTCGCCCCAGCCGGTCTTCTCCTTGGGCAGGGCCAGCACGTTCTTGCTGACCTCCGGGCTCAGCGCGGGCTTAGGCGCTTTCAGCACGGTGGCGTCGGAATAGGGCTTGGACTTATTGTCCGGCGTAACGACGCACTTGGTGGAATCCGGCGCTTTCTCGGGATCATATGCGCCCGTATCGGTATATTAGCTTACCCCGTCCTCGTTCACCACGGTCCAGGGCACGAACTTATATTTCCTGGGCGGCACCTGATCCGGATGCGAGAAGCAGTAGCCGCAGTAGCTGCACTTGTTTTCCGGATGTATCACGCAGTTCTGCTCGGCCTCGTCGCCGAAATACATGTATTCCCGCTCGCCGTCCCCGCGCTCGATATACTTGACCATTCCGGTCCTGCCGGACTGCATCACCGCCTGGAATATGAGGGGCTTATCCACGCGGACAAAGTCCAGCGGGCTGTGCCACCAGCTCTTGGGCAGGTGGATGATCGTGGGCTCGGTAATGACTATCTTCTCCATGGTATCCAGCGTCTTGCCCATATAGAAATGGACCTCGGCGTCCCAGCCGGAGAAGGTATCGGGCAGCTGCGCGCCCAGGAAGACAAGGTACTCGTCCTCCCTGTGGAAATGCGGCTCGGTCTCCAGACGTATGGGTTTTTTGAAAACCTGGAAGCCCACGTTCAGTCCCGCTCCGGGCATATCCCGCTCGCCGCGGAAGTAAGCCTGCGGGGAATGGCACCAGTCGCCCCAATGAGTTTCCTGGGGCACGAACTCATAAAACAGCTTCTCGAATTTTTCCTGCATGATTATCTCCTCTCCATTCCGCCGGCGCAGCGCACACGGCGCATTGTTTATATAACGATATAATACACTTTTTTCGCCGCCGCAACAAGCTCCGGGCGAAAAAAAACATCAGTGCCAGTCAAGCTCCCAAAGCAGCGCTTTCAGACTGTCCAAAGCGATGCGGAAAGCGCTCTCCCCGTCAAGAACGGCTTTTTCCGCTTTGCCGCCGCGCTCCAGCTGCGCAAAGCCGGTAAAGTCCGTCAGATGCGGCTCCAAAGACAGATATCCCGCATAGCCCGCCGCCTTGAGCGCGGCGAGTATCTCTTTTACGTTTCCGTCGCCCCAACCCGCCGGAACGACGCGCCCGTCCGCCTTCATTGCGTCCTTTATGTGGATATAGGATATATACGGCGCCAGCAGCTCGTAGGCCTCGAGAGTATCCTGAGAGCACTGCACGAAATTGGCAAAATCGAATACGGCTCGGAAATTTTCCCCCGCGAAACGCCGCATCAGCTTAAGGCAGCGCGGGGCCGTATCGCCGTATATCCCTTTTTCGTTTTCGTGCAGCAGGACCACGCCCCGGCTCCGGGCCAGCCCGAGCAGTCTTTCCGTGCGGCGCATGACTTCATCCTCGTACTTGTCCGCCTCACCGGCGGGAAGATAATAGCTGAAAATGCGCATATTCGGCGTGCCGAATACGCCGCACAGCTCCACGGCGTTTTCAAACTGTCTGAAATGCTCCTCGAAATCGTCGTTTATGCCTATCTTGCCTATGGGCGAGCCTATCGATGAAACGTGCATGCCTCTGTCGTCAAGCTGTTTTTTCAGCTTTTCCGCCTCTGCGGGCGTATAGCCGAGTATCCCGCGTCCGTCAACGCCGCGTATCTCTATGGCTTTGACTCCGCACCCGTCGAATACGGCAAGCTGCCGCCCGAAATCCGGATGCACTTCATCGGAAAAACCCGTCAGTATAATACTCATTTTATGACCGTTCCTTTCCCCGTGCAGGTATCTCAGTAGCTGCCCTGTGTGGACATCGTGATGTTTTTTTCTTCCTTGTGCCGTGAGGTGGCGCATTTCTCCTTGAGAAGATCATAAAACAGCTGCTCGTCTATCGGCAGCTCCACCTCTCTGCCCAGCCACGAGGACAGATGCATGGCGTTGGAAAGCATGAGCCCTCTTATGCCCTCGCGTCCGTCGGCGATCATAGGCTCTCCGCGCAGTATATGCGCGGCAAAAGCGTTCAGCACGGCCGGATGCTGAGGATTTTTCCCGTCGGTTTCCGCCTTCACTTCCCTGAACGGAGGCTTGGCGAACCCCTGCTCGGCGGTAAATCGCCACTTTTCTTCGTCTTCATCCAGCTTCCAGAAGCGCAGCTCGTCGTTTTCGCATACCGCCTTGCCCAGCGTTCCGCTGAGCTCCAGGCGGTTGGTGCCGGGGGCGTCGCCGGTGGTGGTCACGAATATTCCCGTAGCGCCGTTTTCAAACTCCATGTACGCGCTTACGTCGTCCTCCACCTCGATATCGTGCCATTTGCCCTCATGGCAGAAGGCGCGCAGCCTTACGGGCAGCCCGCAAAGCCACTGCAGCAGATCGAGCTGGTGCGGGCACTGGTTGAGAAGCACGCCTCCGCCCTCCCCCGCCCATGTGGCCCGCCATGCGCCGGAGTCATAATAATACTGGGTGCGGTACCAGTCCGTGATGAGCCAGCTCACGCGCTTGAGCTTTCCCAGCTCTCCGCCGTCCAAAAGCTCCTTGAGCTTACGGTATACGCAGTTGGTGCGCTGGTTGAACATCATCCCGAAGGACAGCTCGGGATGCGCGTCCGCCGCGGCGTTCATTTCCCTCACCTGCAGCGTATACACGCCGGCGGGCTTTTCCGCCATGACGTGCAGGCCCTTTTCAAAGGCCGATATCGCAAGCTCCGGGTGCTGATAATGGGGAACTGCTATCAGCACCGCATCGCAGGTCCCGGAGGCGATGAGCTCCTCCCCTTCGTTGAATATCTTTACGCCCTCAAGCTCATTTTCCGCCCATTCCCTGCGTGATGCGCGGCGGTCCGCCGCGGCGGTGAGCTCGATCTCGGGGCACAGTCCGGCGCGTATGTTGTTGATATGCCCCGTGCCCATGTTGCCGATGCCTATCACGCCCAAACGTACTTTATCCATGTCTTTTCCTCTCCCGTCAGCAGCCTAACTTTTTAAGATTTTCAAAGCTCTTCCGAAGGCAGTCAAAGGGAGACCGGCCGTAGCAGTCGTCCTGCTCGACCAGGGCATACTGAGTAACGCCGTTGTTTTTCAGCGTTTCGATGATCGCGGCGAAATCGATATTGCCCTCGCCTACCGCCGCCATGCGCGGCGTATCGAAGCCGTGAGGTATCCAATCCTTGAAATGGACGCAGGCAAGACGCTCCGCATGCTCGGCAAGCCATTTGTTCACGTCCACTCCGCCGTACTGCAGCCAGTATGTGTCGGCCGTCACGCCCATGATATCGGCCGGCATTTTTTCCAGCAGCAGATCCATCATGGTCCTGCCGTCCGGCATGCGGGCAAATTCAAAGCAGTGGTTATGATACATAAAAAGCATTCCGGCGTCTTTTATCTTTTGGGCAGGCAGCGTAAAATCCTCGACGAAATACTCCACCCACTCGGGATTTCTGTACCTGTCGGCCATGGCGCCGAGACCTATGTATCTGCAGCCGTACAGGGCATGCCTTTCTATCAGGGCGTCGGTATTATACAGAAAATCGTTTTCGGAGCTGTGCGTGAGCACTATTTCCAGCCCGTTGTCATCGCACAGTTTTTTCACTCTCTGCGGCGCTATCGGACCTATGCCGGAAAGCTGTACCGCGCGGTAGCCTATCCGCGCCACCTTTTCCAGAGACCTTGCCAGGTCCGCCTCGTTCTGCGCGTACATGCGCAGGGTATACATCTGCGCTCCGATCTGCATTTGATATCCTCCTCTTTTTTACTTCCGCGCTCCGTGCGCGCGGCTCGATATACGGCTCTCCCGTATCCTAAAATACCAGCTGTCCGTTATACACATACCACCAGCCATATTCATTCTGCACATATCCGCTGAACCAGTCGGCAAGCTGACCCTCGTACACATACCACCAGCCGTAGTCGTTCTGCACGAGACCGGTGTACCAGCTTGCCACCTGCCCGCCGTAAATGTACCACCAGCCGTAGTCGGTAGCGAATAAGCCGGTATACCCGTCGGCGAGCTGTCCGTTGTATATGCACCACCAGCCGTAGTCGTTCTGTATAAGGCCGGTATACCAATCGGCGAGCCGGCCGTTATATACGTACCACCAGCCGTAGTCGGTCTGCACCAGGCCGGTATACTGATCGGCAAGCTGTCCGTTATATATGTACCACCAGCCGTAGTCGTTCTGTATAAGGCCGGTATACCAATCGGCGAGCCGGCCGTTATATACGTACCACCAGCCGTAATCGGTCTGCACAAGGCCGCTGTAGCAGTCGGCGACACGGCCGTCATATATGTACCAGATGCCGAAGTCGTTGGCGAAAAGGCCGGTGTACCAGCCGGCAAGCCGGCCCTGATATACGCACCACCAGCCGTAGTCGTTCTGTATAAGGCCGGTATATGAGCTGTCCCAAGCGCCGTTGACCACATATATCCATTCACTGCCGTACTGTACCAGGCCGTTTACGGATACGTCGAACAAAGGCTCTGCCGCGGGCGTTTCTCCGCCTGCGGAAGGATACTTCGGCGTCAGCGGAATAGCGTGAAGCGTGCCCTCACTCTGATTAGGGTCCTGCTTTATAAGACAGCTCACCGTCGTTCCGTCGCCCGTCAGGCCGTAGATATAGCCATCGCCGCCGTCATATGTATACACGGTATCCAAAGAATCCTCCGCCGGGTCGTAGGCATAGACACGGAGCTTGTCATTGAAAAACAGGCGGCTGTCCCACAATACAAGGCCGCTGAAAGCACCTACCCAATACCCTCCCGGCTGCTGCCACACGGGCCAGTAATCCTTGACCGAGGCCGCCGTCCGTGTTTCTCCGCCGCTCCAGCTGCGGCGTATCAGACTGATCGTCTGATCGGCGTGATTTCCGGAGGCCTCAAGGGACCAGTAGGTATCCGCGTCCGTGAAGGGTATCGGCGCGTCCAGATCCTCCCAGAACATACCCTCTTCATATATGTCGCTGCCGCAGCCGATATCCGGGCTCCATCCGTTGTGTTCGTGTTCCGCATCGGAAATCGTTTCGTCGCTCAGCAGAAAAAACCTGTGGCTGACAAAGCCCGGCGTGTCCGGCGCGGGATCGTCCCAGGTCACGTCGACATGGTACCATTGTCCGCCCAGGCGGATCGCGGTCCAGCCGTGGTTCATGCTGTCGCTGCTGATATATACGCTGTCGATGCCGCAGCGGCTCAGCAGCAGACGGTAAGCCTGCGCATAGCCCTGGCAGACCGCGACCCCGGTCACCAGAGCGCCGTAAGCCGTATATGAGAGCTCGGGTATCGTGCCGCCGACATAATTATCATGATCGTAAGCCACATGCAGGGCAAGATAATCGTGAAGGACCAGTGCGGTCTGCAGTTCGTCCATCCCCGGCAGCACGCACTTAAGCGCCTCGTCGACCGCGGCATCAAACACGGCGATATCCGCGGGTGTGACTCCCTCGCGGTAAAAAAACTCCAGTTTTATCACACGGCCGCCTGTCTTCCAGCGCGCGTAGCTTTCAAACCAGAAAAGCTCGGGATCTCCCATGAGCTGCCCCATCACCTCGCTGACGGTGTCCTCGCTGATATTCATGCCGCCCAGGTCAAGCTCTTCCTGCATGCTGCGCACGGCCTGCTCCGCCGCAGCGCGAAACTGCTCCTCCTCGCTCGTCGCGAAAGCGGAGGAGGCGATGCCGAAAGCCAGCACGAGCGCAAGAAGCAATGATAATGCTTTTTTCATTTTGCTTTCTCCGTTTCTTCGCCTGTATTTCACCGTCAGTTTACGCTGAAACACGGCGC
>JAGDDB010000206.1 GCA_017958265.1 Oscillospiraceae bacterium
ATAAAGATACCGGCGACAAAGGCCGCGCAGCAGGCAGCCAGTGCCACTATGATCAGGGGCAGCTTCAGATAGGCGAGTATCCCCGCGGCGAGAAAGCCGGCTGCCGCCGTGCGAAGATCGCCCGTGGCATAGAAGATGTGCGGAATGGTCATCGCGCCCAGAACGGCGTAAGGGATATAGAAGAAAAAGCTTTTCAGAAAGGGCGATCTTATCTTCCGCCGGAAGGCCGTAAAGGGCAGCATGCGTATAAGATAGGTCGTCAGCGCCATGACGGCTATGTAGATATATGTATTATACTTCATCGGCGCTCTCCATCTCCGCGGGTCTGATCAGGGCGGCGGCAGCGGCGGCAGCGCCGGCGCTGATTATCACGGAAAAGCCCTGGGAAATGTCGGTAAAGTAAAACAGAGCGCAGCTCACGGCGGCGCCGAAAACGACGGCGAGCAGTATGCCCGTGCTGCGCCGCGCGGGCGGGATGATGATGGCCAAAAACATGCCGTATATCGACAGGCCGAGCGCCGAGGTGACCGCGGCGGGGAGCAGCTCTCCCGCGGCGGCGCCGAGGAAGGTGCCGGCGGTCCAGCCTATGATGGGTATCAGCGCGAGACCGTACATATATCCCGGCGATATGCGCCCCTCCCGCGAGGAGGCCACGGCGAAGATCTCGTCGGTTATCGCGAAGGATACGAGCATGCGGCGAAGAGTGGTAAAACTGCCGTCAAGCTTCTGCGTGAGAGATATCGCCATGAGAGAATAGCGGATATTGATCACCAGCTGGGTAAGCACCGTTTCGATAAGGCCGCCCGAGGCGGCGATCACGGCGATGCCCGCGACCTGACCGGCCGAGGTAAGATTGCTCAGCGACATTACGGCGGCCTGCAGTATGCTCAGTCCGGAGCCCGAAGCAAGTATGCCCACGCCGAAGGATACCGAAAGATAGCCTAAGCCTATCGGTATCCCGTCGGTCAGTCCGCGTCTGAATTTGTTTGCGGAATTCATTTCACTCACATTCCTTAGGGCAGATGGGCCGGCTTGCGCGCCGCGGCGGCGCGTTTTTTCTCAATGAGGGCCTTGAGCCGGTCAAGGCCGGAGGAGATGAAGTCCATGAGCGGCTTCGCCAAAAGAGCGAAGAGCGCGAGGATCATCACCTCGGAGCGCGCGAGGGGTGCGAGAGTGAAGTACTGCTTGAAAAAGATGAATATCACTATGAACGCCGCGGAAACGCCCGCCGTCATTACCGCGCGCAGCGTATTGTAGGGTCTCGCGGTGCGGTGGACCATAATAAGGCCCACAGCGCCGATAACGGCGGTGCATATCGAGGACAGGGCGCCCTCGCCTATGCTGAACTCCGAATAGAAGAACAGCACGCCCACTATAAGCAGTATATCCGTCAGCCCAGCCGGCAGGGCGCGATAGAGCACATTGGGAAGGAAGCGCCCGGAAACAAGATTTTTGTTGGGCTCCAGCGCGAGCACGAAGGAGGGTATGCCTATCGTCAGCGCGTTTACCAGGCTGAGCTGCGCGGGGCTGAAGGGATAGGGCAGAGTGAAAAACAGGGTGATGATCGCCAGGATAAAGGAAAAAATGTTTTTCACCAGGAAAAGGGACGCGGAGCGTTCTATATTGTTTATTACCCGCCGCCCTTCCTCGACCACCGAGGGCATGGCGGCAAAATCGGAATTCATCAGCACTATGTGCGCCGTCTGACACGCCACGTCGCTGCCCGAGGCCATTGCTACGGCGCAGTCGGCGGCCTTCATGGCAAGAACGTCGTTCACGCCGTCGCCGGTCATGGAAACGGTGTGGCCCAGGCTTTTCAGCGCCTGTATCAGCCGCCGCTTCTGCTCGGGCGAAACGCGCCCGAACACGGTATAGGTCTCGGCGGCCTTTCGTATGGCGACGTCGTTGACGAGGGTGCGGGCGTCGACGCACTTATCGGCGTCGGGAATGCCGACGCGGCGGGCGACCTCGCTGACCGTGGCGGGATTATCGCCGGAAATGACCTTTACCGCCACGCCGTGCTCGGCGAAATAGCGGAAGGTCTCGGGAGCGTCGGCGCGGATCTTGTTGCTGAGCAGGATGAGGCACAGGGGACGCGGGCTTTCGGCAAGTCCGTTTATCGGGAGAGCGCCGCAGGCGGCCAGAAGCAGCACGCGGTAGCCGATAGCGTAATATTGTCCGGCGATACGGGCGCATTCCCCCTCGGGATCGGGAGCGAGGATATCCGGCGCGCCGAGAAGATAGCTTTCCTCCGGCGAGAAGGACACTCCGCCGTATTTTCTGACCGAGCTGAAAGGCAGGCGGGAAACCGCCGCGCGCACCGAAGAAGAGGTGAAATGCCGCCGCAGCGCCTGCATGGTGTCGTTGTCGCCGCTCATTGCGGATACGTAGTCGGCCATAAGCGCGAAGGCTTCCTCCTCGGAGGGTCCTTCGGACAGGGTTATGAGCTGCTCCACGGTCATTTCGCTTTCGGTTATCGTGCCGGTCTTATCCACACAGAGGGTGTCCACCCGGGCGAGGGTCTCTATGCATTCAAGCTCATGGGTAAGGGTGCCCTTGCGGGCAAGGCGCAGAGTGCCCGCCGCCAGGGCTATGCTGGTAAGCAGATACAGCCCCTCGGGTATCATGCCCACCAGGGCCCCTACCGTGGAGGTGACTCCCAGCGTGAGCTCCCGGCCAAGCCAGGAGACCTCCTTG